>JAHEFH010000164.1 GCA_024640245.1 Paracoccaceae bacterium
CCGCCCGTCGCCTGAAACGGGTCCTTCGCGGTGCGCAGGATCTTGTCGTTCAGCGAAACCTTGGTGCCCTCGACCCATTCCAGACTGCCGTCCGCGTTCAGCTTTGGCTCCTTGGTGTATTCGTTCAGGCCGCGCCCCATGACGGTCAGCGTGTCGTCATGCAGCAGGCCCGCATTCAGCAACTCGCCGATCATGTAGCCGACGCCGCCCGCCGCGTGGAAATGGTTCACATCGGCCAGCCCGTTCGGATAGACCCGCGCCAGCAAAGGCACCAGCGACGAGATGTCGGAAAAATCGTCCCAGTTCAGGATGATGCCCGATGCCCGCGCCATGGCCAGCATGTGGATCGTCAGGTTGGTCGATCCGCCCGTCGCCATCAGACCCACAAGTCCGTTGACATAGGCCTTGGCATCCAGAATCTCGCCCGCGGGAATATAGTTGTTGCCGAGCCTTGTGATCTCGAGCGCGCGAACCGCGCCCGCCGCCGTCAGCGCTTCGCGCAGGGGCGTGCCCGGATTAACGAAGCTGGAACCCGGCAGGTGCAGGCCCATCATCTCCATCAGCATCTGGTTCGTATTGGCGGTACCGTAAAACGTGCAGGTGCCCGGACCGTGGTAGGACGCCATTTCGGATTTCAGCAGCGCGGCGCGATCCACTTTGCGCTCGGCATATAGCTGGCGCACGCGGTTCTTTTCGTCATTCGAGATGCCGGTGGTCATCGGGCCGGCAGGCAGGAACACGGTCGGCAGATGGCCGAAGGTCGCCGCCGCGATCACGAGACCCGGTACGATCTTGTCACAGACCCCCAAAAAAACCGCCGCGTCGAACGTATTGTGCGACAGTGCCACGGCAGAGGCCATGGCGATCACATCGCGCGAAAAAAGCGACAGCTCCATGCCGGGCTGACCCTGTGTGACGCCATCGCACATGGCGGGCACGCCGCCGGCCACCTGCGCCGTGTTGCCGGCCTTACGGACCGCACGCTTGATGATGTCGGGATAGGTCTCGAACGGTTGGTGCGCCGACAGCATGTCATTATATGCAGTCACAATACCCAGATTGGCGCTCTGGAAGCCGGCCAGTTCGTCCTTGTCCTCGCCCATCGCGGCAAACGCATGCGCCTGGTTGCCACAAGTCAGATGAGCGCGCGCGGGTCCGTCCTCGCCCGACTGGGCAATCTTGTCCAGATAGGCACGACGTGTCGCCTCGGACCGCTTGTTGATGCGATCGGTAACCTCGATCAGTTTCGCGTTCAGTTTCATCTCGTCATCCTAATCTGCGTAGTGCACATGCACGTCATGCTCTCTTTGCAGGACCGCCAATACGGGCGCCTTCTGCCAGTCGTTCAAGTTTTGCGCCTCATTTAGTGCGGCCAGCTTTTCCGGTCCGGTGATCAGCAGATGAATCTCTCCGGCAGCCCGCAGGACCGGCGCTGTCAACGTCAGCCGCGGTTCCAGCGCACCCGGTGCGCGCATCGGCAGCACGATATGCTTTCCATCCAGCGACAGCGCCTCCGACAACCGGTCGGCACCGGGAAAAATGCTGGCCGTATGCATGTCCGCACCCATTCCGAGAACACAGAAATCCAGCGGAAGATGGGGAGTGAGTACCGGATCAAGCACATCGGGCAAGCCGTCGGGCGAGGTGTCATTCCTGTAGTAGGGAATGAATGTGGCCTTTTCCACGTTTCCGGTCAGCAGATGCTGCTTCAGCAACCTCGCGTTCGAACGATCCGAGGTGACTGGCACGAAACGCTCGTCGGTCAACAGGATCGTGACCTCGGACCAGTCCAGATCCGATTTGGTCAGCGCTTCGAAATAGGGCGCGGGTGTCGTTCCGCCCGGAACTGCAAGCGTCGCCCGCTCCTTTTCGGCCAGCGCCGAAGCCAGCGCCGCGACCGTCAGGTCGGCAAGGTGCTGCATCTGCGTCGCGCGGTCTTTGTAGCGGTGCAATTCCATCTTCAGGCTCCGAGATCCCGCCAACGTCGTCCGTCGCGGTGCATCAGCATGAGCGCATCCTCCGGTCCCGAACTACCGGGATCATACTGTTTAGGCCTGTCGTTTTTTGTGCGCCAGCGCTCTTCGATCGGGTCAATCCAGGCCCAGGCGGCTTCGACTTCGTCGCCGCGCATGAACAGGGTCTGGTTGCCGCGAATGACATCAAGGATCAGGCGTTCATAGGCGTCCACATTTACCGTCTCTTCGTCATGCAGGTCCGAAAAGGTCATGTCCAGCGGGACCTGTATCAGGCGCATGCCGCCCGGCCCCGGTTCTTTAACGGTAGTGTACAGCGTTATGCGCTCTTCCGGCTGCAATTTGATGATCAGGGCATTGTTGTCGCGGACGGTCTCGTCAGGGAAAATCGAATGCGGCGGATCCTTGAAGAAGATCGCAATTTCCGACACTCGCTTTTTCAGCTTCTTGCCGGTGCGCAGGTAAAACGGTGTTCCCGCCCAACGCCAGTTTTCGATACTGACCCGCATCGCGAGAAAGCTCTCGGTCCGGCTGTCGGGATTTTCAACATCTTCGAGAAAGCTCTTCTGCCCGCCGGCGGCCGCATATTGCCCGCGAACAACATCGGCAGGATCAACGGGACCGAGCGAACGAATGACTTTAAGTTTCTCGTCGCGGACCGCGTCCGGCTCGAACCGTGATGGCGGCTCCATCGCCGTCAGGCAGAGCAATTGCATCAGGTGGTTCTGAACCATATCGCGCATCGCACCGGAAGTGTCGTAGTAGCCGCCGCGTCCACCGACACCGATATCTTCGCTGACCGCGATCTGAACATGGTCTATGTGGCGGGCGTTCCAGACGGGTTCGAACAACGCGTTGGCAAAGCGCAGGGCTACAAGGTTCTGGACGGTTTCCTTACCGAGGTAATGGTCGATGCGGTAAATCTGGCTTTCGTCGAAATAGGCCCGCAATTCGGCGTTCAAAGCCTTGGCGCTCGGCAGGTCGTGACCCAGCGGCTTCTCGATGATGATACGCGAGCTTTCGTCGGCCAGACCGGAGTCCGCAAGTCCCTTGGCCAAAGGTCCGAATAGGGACGGCGCGACCGAGAGGTAAAACGCCCTGATCGGATTTGCGTTCGTCTTCACTGCCGTGGCCAGACGTTTCCACGCCTTGGTATCGTCGGTATTGATCGGGTAGTAGTCCAGCATGGACAGGAACAGCGTTACGATCTTCGGCTGTCCTTTGCTTTCAGGCGCGAATTCGTCAAGAGCCTTGGCGACGCTCGCCTGAAACTGTTTCTGGGTTTGCTCGGTCCGCGCCGCTCCGATGATACGGGATTCCGCCGGGATTTGTCCGGCGACAAGCCGTCGGTAAAGTGCAGGCAGGATCTTGCGCCGGGCCAGATCGCCGGTTGCGCCAAAAATGACGATATCGAATGCGTCAACTGGTATAACTCTCGAAACCATGGTGGTCGCCTATTCTAGCGTTGGAAGGTGGCTGCCAGTGCGCGGGAAGTATCCAGCATCCGGTTCGAAAAACCCCATTCATTATCATACCAACTCATGACCCTAACCATACCATGCGCTGTCACTGTTGTCTGCGCAGGTGCGAAATTCGATGAGTTCGGATTGTGGTTAAAGTCAGAAGAAACCAAGGGCTGCGGCGCATAGCCCAGTACGCCTGCCAGGTTCCCGGCGGAAGCTTCCAGCATCGCGGCGTTCACGGCCTCGGCAGTCGCCGGTTTTTCGGTCATCACCGCAAGATCGACAAGCGACACATTCGGTGTCGGCACCCGAACGGCGGAACCTTCCAGACGGCCTTCCAATTCCGGCAGAACCAGCGATATGGCAGCTGCGGCACCGGTGGTGGTCGGAATCATAGACATTGCCGCCGCACGGGCGCGGTAAAGATCCTTGTGCGGACGGTCCAGCGTCGGCTGGTCGCCTGTGTAAGAATGGATTGTGGTCATGTAGCCGGTCACGATGCCGAATTTCTCGTGTAGGATTTTGGCTACCGGTGCCAGACAGTTGGTCGTGCAGGATGCGTTGGAGACGACGATATCGCCAGCCGTTAGCTCGTGATGATTGACACCGAAAACAACTGTGCGGTCGACATCCTTGCCCGGGGCAGAAATCAGGACACGCTTCGATCCGTTCGCCAGATGGCGGGCGGCGGTTTCCTTGGTGGTGAAAAAGCCCGTGCATTCCATCGCGATATCGACGTCCTGCCAAGGAAGGTCTTCGGGGTTGCGCTCGGCGGTAACACGGATGGTCTTGCCTTCGACCTCGATAGCGCCGTCTTTTACAACGACTTCCGGCCCGAAGGTACCATGCACACTGTCGTACTTCAGCAAGTGCGCCATGGTTTCGACGGATCCAAGATCGTTGATCGCGACAATCTCGATATCATTCGCGCCTTTTTCGAACGCCGCACGCAATACGCAGCGACCGATACGGCCAAATCCATTAATTCCGATTTTAATTGTCATTTCCGAACCTCGTGCCTATGTTATCGCTAACCGTTAGCGCTAACAATTTGTCGCCAAAATACGCAAACGCTCGTGAATTGCAAGTTGTTTAGGAAAAGGAAAAGCAAAAAATGACCGATACAGGGATTATCGTCGGCATTTGTAAAAATGGTATCAGGAATGAGTAGCACGCCAAAACTCAGGGACGTCGCGAAGCTCGCCAAGGTCAGCGAAATGACGGCGTCACGCGCCCTGCGGGGCGTCGGAAACGTGGCGGCTGCGACCCGGAAAAAGGTCGAGGAAGCAGCAACGGCGATCGGGTATGTTCCCAACAAGCTGGCTGGAAACCTTGCTTCGAGGACATCGAATCTGGTCGGGGTCATTGTCCCGTCGCTCAGTAGTTTCGTATTCCCCGAGGTTCTGAACGGAATTTCCGCCAAGCTGGAAGGCTCCGGCCTGCAACCGGTCACGGGCGTGACGGACTACGATCTGGAAAAGGAAGAGGCCGTTATCCGCCAGATGTTGTCATGGCGACCGCGCGGCCTGATCATCGCCGGCCTTGAGCACACCCGTGGTGCGCGCAAGATTCTGCAGAAGTCGAACATCCCGATCGTCGAGATAATGGACGTCGACGGTCAACCGATCCAGTACTGTGTCGGAATTTCCCATATTCAGGCCGGTCGCGCCATGGCCCGGAAACTGGCCGGGTGCGGCTATCGCAAGATAGCGTTTATCGGTACCAAAATGCCAAAGGACTTCCGCGCGCAAAAACGGCTCGACGGGTTCAAGACAGGTCTGTCAGAGGCAGGCCTCGCGCTCTGTGCGCAGCAGCTTTATACCGGCGGCTCGTCCATTGAAAACGGGCGGAGCCTCACGGCCAGATTACTGCAGGAACATCCGGAGGTCGACTGCATCTACTATTCATCCGACGTCATGTCGGTTGGTGGATTGATGCACTGTCTGGCAGAGGGCATTTCGGTGCCGGACGATTTGGCACTGGCAGGATTCAACAATCTGGAGATCCTGAACGGTTTGCCACGCAAGCTCGCCACAAC
>JAHEFH010000165.1 GCA_024640245.1 Paracoccaceae bacterium
GCCTTGAATTCCTTCGCGGTGACCACATCGACCGGCAGGATCAACTCGCAGCCACTTACTTTGGCCCGCGCCATTATTTCGCGTGCCGTGTCCGCCAGATCGTGCTCGCAGAGCGATTTTCCCACGTCATAGCCACCGGCAGCCAGAAAAGTGTTGGCCATGCCGCCGCCGATGATGATCTGGTCCACCTTGGGGATCAGGTTGCCGAGCAGGTCCAGTTTGGTCGACACTTTGGCGCCGCCGATCACCGCAACCACCGGATGTTCCGGTTTAGACAGTGCTTTTTCCAGTGCCTGCAACTCGGCCTGCATCAGACGTCCCGCGCAACGGGGCAGGCGGGTCGCCACGCCGGTAGTCGAGGCATGCGCTCGGTGCGCCGCAGAAAACGCATCGTTGCAGAAAACGTCCCCAAGTGCCGCCAGTTGGTCGATGAAGGCGGGGTCGTTGGACTCTTCGCCCGGGTGAAATCGCACGTTCTCCAGCAGCAGCACATCGCCATCACGCATCTCGGTGACGAATTCTGCATTGGTCTTGCCCGTACTTTCGTCAGCAAAGGTTACTTTCTGCCCCAGCGCGGCTTCCAGCGCCGGAACCGTCACCCTCAGGCTCATATCCGGCACGACCTTGCCCTTCGGGCGACCAAAATGAGCCATCAGGATGGGTTTGCCGCCCTTGGCAAGAATATCCTTGATCGTCGGTGCAATGCGGTCGATGCGCGTCGTGTCTGTGACCTTGTCGCCTTCGACCGGAACATTGATATCCACCCGCGTCAGCACACGCTTGCCTTCAAGCTCCATCTGATCAAGAGTTTTCCAGCTCATGTAGCACCTCCGTCTAAGCCGATAGCAGATGATTTATCCCGAAACGGGAACCGACAGGTCGGATGACCTGCCGTCAAATTATACAGCAATCGCGGCGAGGGAAAGTACGTATTACTACAGGTACTTGCCCATTTCGACGGCCGTGTCCGCCATCCGGCAGGAAAATCCCCACTCGTTGTCGTACCAGGCCAGCACGCGCACCAGATTTCCGCCCATTACTGTGGTTTGCAGAGAGGCGAAATTACACGAGTGGCTGTCATGGTTATAGTCGATGGAAACGGTAGGTTCGTCGCCATATTCCAGAATGCCTTTCAGTTCGCCGTCGGCGGCTTTCTTCACCGCCGAGTTGATCTCTTCCACCGATGTGTTGCGCATCGGGATAAAGTTAAGATCGATGCAGGAAACATTCGGCGTCGGAACACGGATCGCGGAGCCGTCAAGACGACCCTCCAGTTCAGGCATAACCAAACCGACCGCTTTGGCGGCACCGGTGGTGGTCGGGATCAGCGATACCGCCGCTGCGCGGGCACGATAAAGGTCGCTGTGGCGGCGGTCCAGAGTCGGCTGGTCGCCGGTGTAGGAATGAATCGTCGTCATGAAGCCTTTTTCGATGCCGATAGCTTCGTGTAGAACCTTGGCCAGCGGAGCCAGACAGTTCGTAGTGCAAGAGGCGTTCGAAACAACCAGGTCACGCTGGTCCAGAATATTGTGGTTTACGCCGTAGACGATGGTCTTGTCGGCGTTGGTCGCGGGGGCGGAAACCAAAACCCGTTTTGCGCCACGCGTAAGATGTACAGCGGCCTTGTCACGGTGGTTGAAGTTGCCGGTGCATTCCATCACAAGGTCGATGCCTTCCCAGTCCAGCTCTTGCGGGTCACGGGTCGAAAATACCCGCATCGGGCCCTGGCCGACATCCATGGTATTGCCATCGATGGTGATCTTGCCCTTGAAGCGGCCATGAACGCTGTCGAATTTCAGCAGATGCGCATTCGTCTCGATAGGACCTGTAGCATTGATCGCAACGACCTCTATGTCCGTGCGGCCAGACTCGATTATGTGGGACAGGGTGCTACGTCCAATGCGGCCAAATCCGTTGATGGCGACTTTCAGGGTCATGTGTACTCTCCGTCTGGTCCGCGTCTGTCTGGAGTGACAACGCATACTGCGCATACTGCGGAATCTGACGTCCGAATACTGTCGGATTGGCCTTATGGGAAGAGAAACGCCCGGATATCTCTATCCGGGCGTCAATATGGCGCAAAATGTTATCGCTAAAGTAGGGTACGGACCTTTTCCGCGACGTTTTCAGCCGTGATTCCGAACTTCTCGTACAGCACTTCGGCAGGGGCCGATGCGCCGAATGATTCCATTCCGACGAAATCCGCCTTCTTCCAGTTGCCGCGCTCGCCGCATAGCCATTTGTCCCATCCGGTACGGCAGGCGGCCTCGACGCCGACGCGGACCGGACCGGCCGGCAGTACGCGCTTGCGATAGGCTTCGCTCTGTTGCTCGAACAATTCCCAGCACGGCATGGAGACGACGCGTGTGCCGATGCCTTCCGCTTCGAGGATTTCTTTGGCTTTCAGTGCGATTTCCACCTCGGAACCGGTTGCCAGCAGGATAGCGCGCCGCTTGCCGTTGGATTCGGCCAGAACATAGGCGCCCTGCGCCGTCAGGTTCTTCATCGTGTGCTTGGTGCGCACGGTCGGCAGGCCCTGACGGGTCAACGACAGCACTGCAGGGGTTTTGGTCGATGTCATCGCCAGTTCCCAGGCCTCCGCGGTTTCCACAGCGTCCGCAGGGCGGTACACGTTGGTGTTTGGCGTCGCGCGTGAAATCGCCAGATGCTCCACCGGCTGGTGTGTCGGGCCGTCTTCGCCCAGACCGATGCTGTCGTGGGTCATCACGAATACCGTCGGAATTTCCATCAGTGCGGCCAGCCGCATCGAAGGACGGGCGTAGTCGGTGAAACACATGAACGTCCCGCCATATGGCCGGACGCCGCCGTGCAGCGCCATGCCGTTCATAGCGGCCGCCATGCCGTGCTCCCGGACGCCGTAATAGACGTGACGCCCCTTGCGGTTATCGGCGTCGAATGTGCCGAGTCCCTTGGTAAGCGTGTTATTGGAACCAGTCAGGTCGGCGGAGCCGCCGATGGTTTCGGTCATTACCGGATTGATTACCTCCAGCGCCATTTGCGATGCGCTGCGTGTGGCAACCTTGGGCGTGTCGGCAGATATCTGCTTTTTCAGCTTGCGAATGACCGAGTTCAACCGTTTGGCAGGAGCGCTGGACATTACCCGCTCGAACTCTGCCTGACGCGACGCGGAAAGCCCCGCCAGAGCGTTTTCCCACGATGCGCGCACAGCGGCGCCGCGCGATCCGATTTTTTGCCATGCCGATTTGACATCCGCGGGAATTTCATAGGGTGCGTAAGGCCAGTCGTAGAATTCGCGCATCTGCGCAATCTGCTTGTCCTTGATGTTGTAACCGTGGCCGCCCGCCGTCGCCTCGACGCCGTCAACGCCCAGTGCGATCAGCGTCTTGCACGCGATCATCGAGGGCAGGGGGCTTTTCTTCGCGGCGATGATGGCCGCGTCGATCTCGTCCGGATCATGGCCGTTGCAGGACACGACATGCCAACCGGCGGCTTCGAACCGCGCCCGCTGGTCGGAAACGTCGGAAATGTCCAGCGTGCCGTCGATCGAGACATTGTTGTCGTCCCAGAACACGATCAGCTTACCGAGCTTCTGCTTGGCGGCCAGTCCGATCGCCTCGTGGCTGACGCCTTCCATCAGGCAGCCGTCGCCGGCGATCACATAGGTGTGGTGATCCACCACCGATTTACCGAACCGCGCGGCCATCGATTGTTCCGCCATGGCGAAGCCAACGGAGTTGGCGATGCCCTGACCAAGCGGGCCCGTCGTTGTCTCGACACCCTTGGCGTGGCCGTATTCCGGATGGCCGGCGGTGATGGCGCCCCACTGACGGAAATTACGGATCTGGTCCATGGTCATATCTTCGTAGCCGGTCAGGTGCAGCAGCGAATAGAGCAGCATCGAGCCGTGGCCCGCCGACAGGATGAACCGGTCGCGGTCCGGCCAGTCCGGCGCCTTTGCGTCAAACTTAAGGTGCTTTTCGAACAGAACCGTTGCCACGTCCGCCATGCCGATCGGCATGCCTTGGTGGCCGGAACGGGCCGCGTGCACCGCATCGGCCGATAAAATGCGGATCGCTGCTGCATTTTTCCAATGTTCGGGGTGTTTTACCTTGATTTCCGAAATGTCCACGAAACCGTCCTTTTTATGAAGATTTTGCCAGTTTTTCTGCCTCTCTGATACCAGTGTTCGGGCCATGGTCAAGCAGTTGTGGGGCTGTATCTGAGAAAACCTTCGCAATGAATTGTTTTTCCGAGGAATAATTTCGTAAACTGTTAGTAAGCGACGATTCGGACAGATCAGAATTGGTTATTTACGATGCATGATATTTCAAAACTCGAAGAACGCGGCCAGACAGCGCTGGATTTGATAAGCGCCGCAATGAGCGGATTTGATGCCTTTGCCGGAGGCGGCCAGAGCGATAGTGACGACCTTTCGCAAGACATAGCCGAGCGCGATGCCAGAATTGAACAGATGGCTCAGGAGTTGGACGCCCTGCGAACGCAGCTGGCTGAAGGCGAGGAAGATCGCAAGATGATCGAAAGCCGGCGCAAGCACGATCTGGCGGAGCTGGACGAAATCATCGAACAGCTCGAACCTCTGATTCAGGGAAGGATGTAGTATGCCGGAAGTCATGATTGTCATTGGTGGTCGGAATTTCGAGGTAGCCTGCCGTGAGGGCGAAGAGCATTTTCTTGCCTCTGCCGCCGCTATGCTGGACGAAGAGGCACGAACCCTGCAAGACAGCATAGGCCGGGTGCCCGAGAGCAAGATGCTGCTGATGGCCGGTTTGATGCTGGCCGACAAGACCGCGGCACTGGAAGAGCAGGTTTCGGCCAGCGAGTCTTCCGAAGGCGCTGCGCCGCAGCGAAACCTGTCTACCGTGGCAGACGAGGGCGAGATATTGAAACTCAAGGCTGACATCGCGCAACTCAAGGCATCTCTGGCCGAGGCGGAAGCCAAATTGGCCCAGTCGGCCGCCGAACTTTCGGAAAAAGAGGCTGCAATCGGCGCGGCCAAGATAGATGCAGCTGAAGCTTCCGATGCCCGCGACGCCGCATTCGCGGCGCTCAACCGGATGGTGGAAAGCGTTGAAACCGCGGCGGAGAACATAAGAAAGGCCGGGTAGCCCCGGCCTTCGCTTTCTTCGATAATTCCGTTATATCAGGCGTTTGACTCGCGGATTTTATCAGCAGCTTCTTTGCTGAAGGCAACGCCGCTGGCTTCAAGCAGTGTGTCCAGTTCGCCCGACAGGGTCATCTCTGTGATGATATCGCAACCGCCGACGAACTCGCCTTTGACATAGAGTTGCGGGATTGTCGGCCAGTCGGAAAAATCCTTGATGCCCTGACGGATGGCTTCGTCTGCCATCACATTCACGTCCTTGTAGGCAACGCCCATATAGTTCAGGACTCCTGCGACACGGGAAGAAAACCCGCATGCCGGCATGGTGGCGGTGCCTTTCATGAACAGCAC
>JAHEFH010000166.1 GCA_024640245.1 Paracoccaceae bacterium
CAGGGCGTTATCCTGCATGACACGCCTGCGGATTACTTTCCGGCCTACATGAACGCTGCAAAAGCGTCGCTGGAAAAGAACGCGGCAGACAACGCTTTCTTCGCGGAAGTCTGGCAGTCGCAGAAAGACTTTGCGGAAATCGCAGTACCGTTCTGGGCGGGATCACAAGCCTCGAACGCCGCGTTGGGCAAAGCTTTCGCGGATCAAGTCGCGGCACGAAAGAAGTGACCCTTCGGCGCGGGGCTCCGGTCCCGCGCCACTCTTTATCTGCAAGGGCGCCGGCCCTTCCACATAAAGAGACTCAGAGGGAGAGTTCCAATGGCCGAAGATGTTGATGCGGGTAAACTGGATATTACCGACGAATTGATCGCCGAGAGCCGAACCGGAGCGCCCGGGGAAACACCTGCGGATATGGAGCCGTGGATGCGTCCGGTCATCAAGTGGATCGACGTGATGAACCTGTGGGTCGGGCGGGTCACCTGCCTGCTGTTGCTGCCGATCATTTTCGTTATGGTCTTCGAGGTTGTCGCCCGGAAGCTTTTCCTGTCTCCGACCGACTTTTCCTACGAGTACAGCCGAATGCTGGCCGGCGCCATGTTCATGCTGGGGTCCGGCTATGCGCTGATGCGAGGCGTTCATATCCGGGCCGACTTCATTTATCGCAACTGGAATACACAGCGGCAGGCGACGGTGGATGCCACCCTTTACATGCTGTTTTACTTTCCTGCCGTCCTGTTCTTTTTCTGGATTTCGCTGGATTACACGATGACCGCGTGGATCCGCTGGGAACGCTCCATGGACACCGCGATGATGGCGCCTCTTGCGCCGGCCCGGACGGCGATGCCCTTGGGCGCGGCCTTCCTGCTGCTGCAGGGTATCGCCGAGTTGTTGCGCTGCTTCTACGACATGAAACCGGCGCGCCGCCGCCGCTACCTGCAGTTCATGCCGGTCTATCTCGTCCTTCTGGCCCTGGCTTTTATCAGCGCTTTCTTTCCGAGCGTCTTGTCGATCACCGATTTTCTGGCGCCGCTTGGCTCGGCAACGGGTATCAGCCAGATTGCACCGGAAACCATCGGCCTGCTGATGATCGCGGCGATGCTTTTTTCGATCTTCGTCGGCTTTCCGATTTCCTTCACGCTGATTTTCCTAGGCTTCGTCTTCGGGGCTTGGGGCTTCAGCGGCAAGCTGACATTCTACCTTCAAACCTTCCAGTTCAACTCGACCATGCTCGACGACCAGTTGGTTGCGGTTCCGCTGTTCGTGTTCATGGGTATCATGATGGAGCAGGCGGGCCTGATGGAGCGGCTGTTCACTTCCGTCCAGTTGATGTTTTCGCGCACGCGCGGATCGCTGTATGTCGCGGTCCTGTTCGTGTCCACGATCTTTGCCGCCGCGACAGGCATCGTCGGCGCGTCGGTGACCATCCTCGGGATCATGGCGGCGCGGACCATGAGCAAGTCGGGCTATGACGTGCGCCTGTCCGCAGGCACAATCACCGCGGGCGGCACGCTGGGCATCCTGATCCCGCCGTCGATCATGCTGGTGGTCATGGGTCCGGTGCTGGAGGTTCCGGTGACCGACCTGTTTGCCGCCGCGATCATTCCCGGTGTGCTGCTGGCATTCCTGTACATGGCCTATGCGCTGGTGCGTTGTTGGATCAACCCGTCACTCGGGCCGATCCTGCCGCCCGAAGACCAGCCGGAAACCTCGCCCTATTATTTCCTTGAATTCAGCTTGGTTATGGGCGCGCTTGTGTTCCTCTGCTATCTAGGCGGCCGCGCCCTGATCGGGCGCTATACCGGCCTGTTCCCGCTGGCCGGACTGGTTATCCCGCTGGCGTGGATCGGCTTCATGTATATCGTCTATACATGGGTGCGAAAGGTCAGGCCGTTCGGGTTCTATTTCTCCGACCTGTGGTACGAGTTTTTCATGGGTCTTGTGCCGCCCTCCGCACTCGTGGCTTTCGCGCTCGGTGCGATTTTGCTGGGCTGGGCGACTCCGGCAGAGGCTGCCGCAACCGGCGCGTTCGGCGCGATTCTTCTGTCGCTTAGTTATGGTAGGCTGAGCATCAAGGGCTTTTACACCGCACTGGTCAAGACCCTCGAAATCGCGGTGCTGATCATGTTCCTCGTGGCTGCTTCGAACTTCTTTGGCGCGGTGTTCTCGCGACTTGGCACTCCGACCATGTTGACCGAGATGCTGCTGGCCTGGGACCTTTCCGAGACAATGGTTATTGTGATCATCATGGCTCTGATTTTCCTGTTGGGCTGGCCGCTGGAATGGGTTCCGATCGTCCTGATCATCGTTCCGATCCTGGTGCCGGCGCTGACGCAACTGGGGGTCAACCTGACGTGGTTCGGCATTCTGGTGGCGGTCAACCTGCAAACCGCATGGCTCAGTCCGCCGGTGGCGCTGTCGGCCTATTTCCTGAAGGGCGTCGCGCCGGAATGGGATCTGAAAGACATCTATTTTGGCATGATGCAGTTTATGGTGATCCAGCTGATCGGGCTCGTGCTGATCTTTATCTTCCCGCAGATCGCTCTCTGGCTTCCGGGGTACATCTATGGCCAGTGACAAGCGGTCCGCGACGTAGCCGACCGTCTCAGCAAACCGGAGGAACGCGCAAGAATGCGCGTTTCTTTGGAATATCGAAAATAAGCGGGAAACTTGGTGCCCAGGAGAGGACTCGAACCTCCACACCCTTGCGAGTACTAGCACCTGAAGCTAGCGCGTCTACCATTCCGCCACCTGGGCAGGTGTCGTAGTCGCGGCATTTATACAGGGTTGCGAACCCTGTCAACGGCAAGCGGCAAAATGCTGCAAATAAATCGAACTTGTTCCGGCGACCGTGACGCGCTATTCGGGAACAGAGATTTTTTCCGCGAGGAGTCAGCCATGTCCCAGTCCCCGAAACTTGTCACGATCTTTGGCGGATCCGGCTTTGTCGGCCGCTATATCGCACGCCGGATGGCCAAGGAAGGCTGGCGTGTCCGCGTCGCTGTTCGCCGCCCGAACGAGGCAATTTTCGTCCGCCCCTACGGTGTTGTCGGACAGGTTGAGCCGGTGCTCGCCAATATTCGCGACGACGCCTCTGTCCGCAAGGCGATCGCCGGTGCGGATGCGGTTGTGAACTGCGTCGGCATCCTGCAGGAAAGCGGTCGCCAGAGCTTCGAGGCCGTACAGGCGGAAGGCGCAGGTCGCATCGCCCGGATCGCCCGCGAAGAAGGCGTCGGCCAACTGGTACATATTTCTGCCATCGGCGCCGATGCGTCGTCGAAAAGCGGCTATGCGCGATCCAAGGCCGAAGGCGAGGCCTCGGTTCTCGCAGCTTATCCCAAGGCCGTTATCCTTCGTCCGTCAATCCTGTTCGGTGACGAGGACGAGTTTTTCAACCGCTTCGCGACTATGGCGCGGCTGTCGCCCGTGATTCCGGTGGTTGGGTCGAACACACGGTTCCAGCCGGTTTACGTCGACGATGTGGCTCACGCCGCCGTCAAGGGTGTGCTGGGTCAGGCCAAGGCCGGCATCTACGAGCTTGGCGGACCGGATGTCGAAACTTTCGACCAGTTGATCACGCGGCTGTTGAAGGTGATTCGGCGCTCGCGGGTTAAGGCGCCGGTGCCTTTCTGGCTGGCAAGCATCAAGGGCAAGGTTCTCGATCTGGCGCAAAAGCTGACCGGCGGTCTGTTCACCAACACGATCCTGACAGCGGATCAGGTCGAGTTGCTCAAGTCGGATAATGTCGTTTCAGAAGGCGCCCGGGGCTTTCGCGAACTCGAAATCGCACCGTCACCGATGGCCTCTGTTCTGGACAAGTACCTGTATCGCCACCGCCCGTACGGCCAATACACCGAATTGACAGAATCCTCGCGCGATATTTCCGCTTAGGGCGCCTAGGTGTAGGCGATCCACAGCAGGATCGCGCCGAGTAAAACCCGATATACGACATAGGGTGTGAAACTGACGCTGCGAAGCAGGCGCATCATCAGAGTCAACGCCAGCAAGGCTGTGAAAAAAGCCAAGGCAGCGGCGATGGCGCCATCCTTGGCGGCTTGCCAGTCGGCGGTCGCGGCAACCTCTGCCCCCAGCAATATTCCAGAAGCAAAGATTGTCGGAATTGACATCAACATCGAGATGCGGGCGCCGTCCTGACGGGTGTATCCCAACGCCCGTGCGCCGGTGATCGTAATGCCAGAGCGCGAGGTGCCGGGGATCAGCGCCACCGCTTGCCAAAGGCCGAGGATCACCGCGTCGCGCAGGGACCAGTCGGTTGCCGTCTTGTGGGTTGGCCCGTACTGGTCGAACCAGTAAAGTACCAGGCCGAACACAAGCATGGCCCATCCGATCACCTTGATGGAGCGCATGCTTTCGTCCAGCCCCGTCATGTTCAGAAGCAGACCCGCAAGCATAACCGGAACTGTGGCCAGTGCGAACAACAGCGCAAGACGCGCGCCGGTGGTCGTGAAGCGTCCGCGCAGTATATCAATCACGCCGGACAGGACGGTTCGCACATCTTTCCAGAAGTACAGCACCACCGCGCCGAGCGTGCCGACGTGGACGGAGATGTCGATAACCAAGCCCTGGTCCTGCATACCGGTAAGCTGCGGCAAGAGAATAAGGTGTGCCGAGGACGACACGGGCAGAAACTCGGTCAGGCCCTGAATGGCGGCGAGGATAAACAGGTGAAACAGGGTCATGGAGGAGGCCTCTTGATTCTCTAGGCGACCGTAAATGGACTGGACGGAAAAGGAAATTCCGAAAAAAGGTATCGCGTACTTACCTATTATTGCGATATTTCTCGAGCTTTTTGTGGTCCATGGCGAAAAACCTGCAATATAGGTCAGTATTTATGACTTTTATGAAATTATAAAGCTGTTAAAAGCTGATTTTGATGGATTATCCGAAAATTGGAAGAGTACTATGGCTGAGAACAAAATGCTGAAGTTTGTCAAGGTCGGGCGGGCCATGCCGGTAAAGCGGGATGCCAGTATACGCACGGCAGACTATGACGAGATTTATCAGGAGTACGCAGCCGAAAAAGCCGCCGAACAAGCCTCTCGCTGTTCACAATGCGGCGTGCCATATTGCCAGACGCACTGCCCGCTGCACAACAATATCCCCGACTGGCTGAAGCTGACGGCAGAGGGCCGGTTGCAGGAAGCCTACGAGCTTAGCCAGGCGACCAATACCTTCCCCGAAATCTGTGGCCGCATCTGCCCGCAGGACCGCCTGTGCGAGGGCAACTGCGTTATCGAACAGGCCGGCCACGGCACGGTTACAATCGGTTCGGTCGAAAAATACATCACCGACACCGCCTGGGAAAAGGGATGGGTCAAACCGCCGGCGCCTGCTGTCGAGCGCACCCAGAGCGTCGGCATCATCGGTGCCGGACCGGGCG
>JAHEFH010000042.1 GCA_024640245.1 Paracoccaceae bacterium
CGCATGGCGTGACGACCTGTGCCAGCTATTGCACGATCCACCCGACCAGCGTGGACGCGTTTTTCACCGCTGCGCAGGCGCGCGGGCTACGCAGCATCGGAGGCAAGACCTGCATGGACCGCAATGCGCCCGACGGATTGCGCGACACGCCACAATCGGCCTACGACGACAGCAAGGCGCTGATTGCCAAATGGCACGGGCGTGACCGGTTGACCTATGCCGTCACACCGCGGTTTTCTCCGACCTCGACACCTGAACAGCTAGAAATGGTTGGTACGCTGTGGGCCGAACACCGCGACTGCCTGATGCAGACCCACCTGTCCGAACAAACCGACGAGGTCGCCTGGGTCAAAAGCCTCTATCCCGAGGCGCGCGACTATCTGGACACTTATGAAAAAGCCGGGCTGATCGGCAAGGGCGCGGTCATGGGCCATGCGATCTATCTGACCGAGCGGGAGCGCGCGGTGATGGCGGAAACCGGAACGACCGTCGCCCATTGTCCGACCTCGAACACTTTCATCGGTTCGGGCCTCTGCGACGTCGGGGGCCTGAAGGCACAGGGCATTTCCGTAGGGCTGGGCACCGATACCGGCGGCGGGTCCTCTTTTTCGATGCTGCGCACGATGGCGGCGGCCTATGAAATCGGCCAACTGCGCGGCAACCCGCTGCATCCGGCGCACCTGTTGTGGCTAGCCACGGTCGGCAGCGCCGAAACCCTGTGTCAGGGCGACAAAATCGGCAATCTGGAAGTTGGAAAAGAGGCCGATCTAATCGTTCTCGATCTGGCCTCCACCCGCGAGATCGCCCAGCGTAGCAACCGCGCCAAAGATTTCTGGGAAGCAGTGTTCCCAACCATAATGATGGGCGATGATCGTGCGATCCACAGCGTCTGGTCGAATGGCAAGCCTTTGATTACCAAGTAATATCCAGAACCAGACCGGTCAGCCCGCCAAGGCGCGGGCCAGCCGGTTCTGTTCCTCGATCACCAATCCCAGCTCGATGCCGGTCAGCACTCCGCCCTGAACGACGCGCCTGCCCTCGACAAACAGGTCGCGCACATTATGGGGTCCGGTAAGCACCAACGCCGCAACCGGATCCCAACTGCCCGCAGCCGCCAGCACCGACATGTCCCAGATAGCCAGATCGGCGCGTTTGCCGACCTCCAGCGATCCGCAATCGGTGCGTCCCAGCACCCGCGCACCGCCCAAAGTGGCGATCTCCAACACCTCGCGGGCACTCATCGCATCGGCACCGTTTTTCACCCGCTGCAAAAGCATTGCCTGACGCGCCTCGTCCAGCAGGTGGCCGGCATCGTTGCTGGCAGATCCGTCAACGCCCAGACCGACCTTCACACCCGCATCCCGCATCTGGCGTACGGGCGCGATGCCCGACCCCAGTCGGCAGTTGGAACAGGGGCAATGCGCCACGCCGGTTTTGGAGCGCGCGAACAGGTCGATCTCTGTCGCATCCAGCTTCACGCAATGCGCGTGCCAGACATCGTCGCCTGTCCAGCCGAGTTCTTCGGCGTACTGGCCGGGACGACAGCCGAAATTCTCCATCGAATAGGCGATATCCTCGTCATTTTCGGCCAGATGGGTGTGCAGCATGACACCCTTGTCGCGCGCCAGCAGAGCCGCGTCCCGCATCAGTTCGCGCGAAACGGAAAATGGAGAACAGGGTGCAAGACCAACGCGGACCATCGCGCCTTCAGTCGCATCGTGATATGCATCAATCAGGCGGATGCTATCCTTGAGGATTGCCGCTTCGTCCTCGACCAGACTGTCGGGCGGCAAACCACCGTCGCTCTCGCCGATGCTCATGGACCCGCGCGTCGGATGGAACCGCATACCGATGGTTTCCGCCGCGTCGATGGTATCGTCCAGACGTGCTCCGTTGGGAAAAAGATACAGGTGGTCGGATGACAGGCTGCATCCGGAAAGGGCCAGTTCGGCCAGTCCAACCTGCGCCGAAATGAAAATCTCTTCCGGCCCCATGCGCGCCCAGATCGGATAGAGCGTTTGCAACCAGCCAAACAACAGCGCGTCCTGTCCGCCAGGAACGGCGCGGGTCAGGGTCTGGTTCAGGTGGTGGTGGGTGTTGACCAGACCCGGCGTCACAACGCAACCTTCAGCATTCACTTGCTCGTCGCCGGTCAGGTTCTTGCCGATGGCGACGATCTCTCCGTCTCGGATCAGCAAATCGGCGCCGGACAACTCCCGCCGCTTCGCGTCCATCGTTACCAGAACATCCGCATTCTTGATTACCACAGTTTTCATATCAAACTCCCTAACGTTTCTAACGAGTTTTTTGAGTGGTATTCATCCGTCTATCCACTGTCCGCACCAAGGTGCGTCGTCTGCTATCTGGTGCCGTACATCCGGTCACCCGCATCGCCAAGACCGGGCAGGATATATCCAACCTCGTTCAGGCGCTGATCCACCGCGGCAGTGTAAATCGGCACATCCGGATGCGCCTCTTTCATACGCGCAATGCCTTCAGGGGCGGCCAGCAGGCAAACAAACCGGATATCCTTCGCACCGGCTTTTTTCAACAGATCAATCGCGGCGGCCGAAGAGTTTCCGGTGGCCAGCATCGGGTCGAGCGTGATGACCGTTCGGTCTTCCAGTCCCTTCGGCACCTTGAAGTAATACTGCACGGGCTTCAGCGTCTTTTCGTCCCGATAAAGCCCCACGAAACCGACGCGCGCCGACGGGATCAGTTCCAGAACGCCGTCAAGCAATCCGTTTCCGGCCCGCAGGATCGATATCAGCGCAAGTTTCTTGCCCTTCAGAACCGGAGATTGCATCTCTTGTAATGGGGTTTCTACGGTTTTGGAAACCAGTTTCAAATCCCGCGTCACCTCATAGGCGAGCAGATGGCTGATCTCCCTCAACAGGCGGCGAAACTGGCCGGTCGGCGTCGATTTCTTGCGCATCAGGGTCAGTTTGTGTTGCACCAGCGGATGATCAACCACTGTCAAATGCTCTGCCATATCAAGCTCCGTTCAATATTCTTCTAAGGTTCGTTTTTGTCGCGGCATCGCAGAAGGCTGCCACGACGGCATTCTCGTTCACTTCGGAAAATTCGGCTTCGCCCCAGCCGAATACCTGCTCCAGCATATCGTATTCCCGCGTCATGTCGGTGTGGAAATACGGCGGATCGTCGGTCGATACTGTAACCGGCACGCCTGCGGCGCGCAATTGCGCGATCGGGTGGTCCGCCCATTCACCGTAAACACCGAGCGCGATGTTGGATCCGGGGTTCACCTCCAGCGTGATCTGTTCCTCTGCCAAGCGCCGTATCAGGCCTGCATCCTCGATCGACCGGACACCGTGGCCGATGCGCCGCACACCCAGATGATCGAGGCTTTCAGTAACAGAATCGGCGCCGCCGAACTCTCCGGCATGCGTGGTCAGGGGCAGGCCCGCCTCTGCCGCGCATGAAAACGCGCGGGCGAAATCCGCGGGACGCATAAATCCCTCTGCCCCGCCCATACCGAACCCGACCATCCACTCGCCCGCGCTCTCGGCGCAGCGTTGCGCCGCTTTCACGGCCTTTTCAGGTCCGAAATGCCGAACACAGGTGCCGACAAACCGGCACTCGATGCCGGATTCCGCACGCGCGGCCGCGGCCGCTTCGGTGATCGCGGCAAAATACTCCTGCCATGCCACGGGATCGGAGTTGCCGCAAAAATCCGGCGAGGCAAAAATCTCGGTATAGATGACGTTGTGACTCGCCGACTGGGATAAAACCGCCCTCGTCAGGTCGTGGTAGTCGCGCGGCGTTTTCAAGACCTCGCAGGCCTGTTCGTAGACATTGAGAAAATCGGCGAAACCGGAATAGCTGTAATTACCCTGATCGTCGAAAATCGGACCCAGCGTTATACGCTTCCGGTCCGCTAAAGACCGGATAAAGGCCGGCGGCGCGGCGCCCTCCAGATGCAGATGCAGTTCCAGTTTCGGCGTGTCCCGCCACTTGCTCATAAGAAGCTCTTTCCATGCTTTCCGGGTGCCAGACCCAGGTGTTTCGCGAGCGTTTCGCCGACATCGGCAAAACCGATCTGGCCGATCTTCCGGCCACTCTGTCCCGCCAACTTGCCGACGACAGGAACCCGCTCACGGGTATGGTCAGTGCCGGCCCAAGTAGGATCATTGCCGTGATCGGCGGTAAAAAAGATTAGGTCGTCCGGTCGCAACTCAGCTAGAACGCGCGGCACCTGACTGTCGAACCATTCCAGAGCGCGGGCATAGCCCGACACGTCGCGCTGATGCCCGAACAGCGTATCGAAATCGACAAAATTGGCGAAAATCAATGAATTATCCGGTGCAGTTCGCGTCAAAGCGACAAGATGTTCGAACAGGCCGGCATCGCCTTTTCCCTTGTAGGCGCGGGTAATGCCATTGCCGGAAAAGATGTCGTAGATCTTGCCGACGGCATGGACCTCTCCGCCCGCCGCCTGCACCCTGTCCAGCAAGGTCGGTTCCGGCGGTTGCATCGCGAAATCCTTGCGATGAGCGGTTCTGTGAAACCCGGTTTCCGCATCCCCGACAAAGGGTCGGGCAATGACACGCCCTACCCGCATCGGGTGCAATATTGTCGCCATCGCCTTGCACAGGTCATAGAGCCTTTGCAGGCCGAACACTTCTTCGTGCGCGGCGATCTGGAAAACGCTGTCCACGGAAGTGTAGCAGATCGGCCAGCCGGTTTTCATATGTTCGGGGCCGAATTTCTGGATCACTGGAATACCCGAAGAATGCACATTCGCCAGCGTTCCGCCGGTTCCGGCAAACCGCGCGGCGGCCTCCAACACCTCGGGCGGAAAAGCCGGGTCGGTGTTCGGGAAATAATGCCAATCCCAGGGCACCGGCACGCCCGCCAGTTCCCAATGACCGGAAGGCGTGTCTTTTCCGATAGAGACTTCGGTTGCCGCCCCCCAGATGCCTGTGGGCGTCCGCCCCATCCCCTCTGCGGTTAGCCCACTGGCCAGTTCCACCGCCGCGCCGAGGCCCAGACCGTCCAGCACCGGCATGTTCAGCGGACCGCTGCGGCCTTCGCTGGCGCGTCCGGACGCACATTCCTGTGCGATATGACCGATTGTATTGGCCCCCTCGTCACCGAAATCAGCGGCATCGGGCGCTCCTCCGCACCCTGCCGAATCCAGAACAACCAGTATCGCGCGCGGCATTAATCGATCCTTTCATGGATCAGAGGCGTGTTTTTCGGAGCCTCGCCAATATGATAGGCCGCCCGAACCGCCGACTTTGCCCTTTCCAGCGCCTCTGAGCTGCTGGCATGTATCCTTGCAAGCGGTCGTGATCCGTCAACGGTATCGCCAAGCGCAGCCATATCCTGAAAGCCGACGCTCATGTCGATCTTGTCAGTTTCTCGCGCGCGCCCGCCGCCCAGTTCGATCATCGCAAGCCCCAGATCCCGGGTCTCGATCCGGTTGACCGCGCCTTCGGCACTGGCGAAGACATCGCCGGTGAATTCGGCCTGCGCCAGATGAGAGGACGTGTTCTCCATGAAATCAAGGGGTCCGCCCAGTTCCGCAACCATCCTCGCGAATTTTTCGGCCGCACGGCCGGACGTCATTGCGTCCATAACCATCGTCAGCCCTTCTGCACGTGTTCCCGCCAGTCCGCAAAGTTGCAGCAAGTCGGCGCATTGTGTGTATGTGACCTCTTCCAGCCGTTCGTCCTTGGCCGAACCCTTCAGGATCGCAACCGCATTCGCCACTTCCAAGGCATTGCCGACAGCGCTGGCCAGAGGCTGGTTCATATCCGTGATCAGCGCCACCGATTTGCAGCCTGCACCGTTCGCCACGTCCACCAGGGCATGCGCCAATTCTCTGGCGTGCCTTATATCGGTCATGAAGGCTCCTGATCCGACCTTTACGTCCGAAATCAGAAAATCCAGACCCGCCGCCAGTTTTTTCGACAGGATCGAGGTAGTGATCAGGTCGATTGTCGGCACCGTCCCTGTCACGTCGCGAATGGCATAAAGCCGCTTGTCGGCGGGCGCGATATCATCCGTCTGGCCGATAATAGCGCAACCCACGTCGCGCGTGACGCGCTTGAGCATGTCGATATCGGGCTGGGTCTGATACCCCGGAATGGCATCGAGTTTGTCGAGCGTTCCGCCTGTATGGCCCAGACCTCGCCCCGAGATCATCGGCACATAGGCTCCGCAGGCCGCAAGAACCGGCGCAGCGATCAGCGACACCGTATCACCGACACCGCCTGTGGAATGTTTGTCCACCACCGGGCCTGGCAAGCTCCACGACAGGACATCGCCGCTATCGCGCATCGCCTCAGTCAAGCCGACGCGCTCTTCGACATTGAATCCTTTCAGGAAAACAGCCATGGCAAAGGCTCCCGCCTGTGCATCCGATAAATTTCCGTCGGCCAATCCTTTGGCAATAAAAGATAGTTCCTCCGACGTAAGTACCTGTCCGTCCCGTTTTTTTCCTATGACCTCGGCTGCAAGCATCAGTATCCCCCTTCTGCCGTCTCTCGCTCTTCCTCACCCGCGAGAACCGTGAGCAAATTATCCAGAAGCCTTGCCGACCCAATGCGGAAGGTCTGCGGTGTGACCCAGCCCTCGCCCATGATTTCGTTTGCCAATTCGATATACTCAGTGGCAGCCTCTGTGGTCCGCACACCGCCTGACGGCTTGAATCCGATCGTTTTGCCCGAGTCGCGGATTACCTCGAGCACCGTTCTTGCAGCCATCGGCGTCGCGTTGACGCTTACCTTGCCCGTAGAGGTCTTCAGGAAATCCGCACCACCGTTCAACGCCTTCGAGGCAGCTTCGGCAATCATCTCGGACGTATCAAGCATGCCGGTTTCCAGAATGGCCTTCAGTGTAGCGCTTCCGGCGGTCGCCTTTACGCTTCGCACCGTAGGCGCGACAACGCCGGCATGTCCTTCCAGCACCTCGCCCCAGGGAATGACCATATCGATTTCATCGGCCCCGTCGGCAATCGCCTGCGCTGTCATGCTCCTAACTTCGGCAATGCTGCACTGACCGGACGGAAAGTTCACGACAGTGGCAACCTTGACCGGCGTTGATCGCAGCAAGGATTTCGCCTGCGCGACGAATTTCGGCCAGACGCAGACCGCTACGACTGCCCCGTGACGCGTCACCGCTCTGGCACAAAGCCGTTCGATCGCCTCTTCATCGCAATCCTCGTCCAGATTTGTAAGATCCAGACAGGACAATGCCAGAGCCGCCATTTGTTTACGGTCGGTCATTCGCCGCTCCGCAGGTGTTCCTTGCCGAAAGTCGCCGGCAAAATATCTGCCAGTCGCCACTTGGCCTGCACCCCGGATAAATCCGCGAGATAGATAATCATGTCCGGACCGCCGAATTCTGCCAGTTTCTGACGGCAACCGCCACAAGGCGAAACAACCGGATCAGAATCCGCCACGACCACAATCTCGGAAATATTCAACTGCCCGCCCGCTACCATGGACGAGATCGCACCGGCCTCTGCACAGCAACCCTCGGGATAGGCCACGTTTTCGACGTTGCAACCGACGAATACCTGCCCATCGGAGGCTCTTAGCGCCGCGCCGACCCGAAATCCGGAATACGGTACATAGGCGCGTTTCCGCACCGCTATTGCGGCATCAAACAGTTCCTGGCTCACACTGGTGTTCCTTTGCACTCTTCTCCTTCGCTGACAGAGTGCAGTACGCTGGCACACTAATCAACTGACGAGTTCTGCCAAGAATCCAGCTTTCGGTAAAGGGTTGACGGTGCGACACTTAACATTTCGGCGGCTTTCGGCACCGAGCCCTTGCAGCGTTCGATTGTTGCCTTGATGAACCGTTGCTCGACCTCTGAAAGAGACAGCCCAACCAAGTTATCGACAGCCAGATCCGCCGCCATACTGCCATGGTTCGCGCTGTTCAACGGATCGTGCCCGTTTTTTGCGAACTGAAAGATTTCCTCGCCCAGCATCTCCGGCTCGATCACTTCCACGGAATAGAAGGAAACCGCTGTTTCAAGCACCGCCTGCAACTGCTTGATGTTACGCGGCCAGTAATATTCCGTAATGATTTCCTTCGCCGCCTGCGACAGAATGGCTGCAGGACGATCGCGGCGCAGCGCCAGAAGGCGCAGGAACTCTTCCGCGCAGGGCACGATATCCTCTTTTCGTTCCCGCAGCGGCGGAATGGTCAGTGGCACATCGTAGAGTTTGGAAAGCAAATCCCGGCGAAACCGGCCGGCCCGGACTTCGGCCAGCGGGTCTCGGGTGCTGGTGCTAATAATCCTAGCCTTCAGACGGCCCGAACTTTCAGATGAAACGAGCCCTTCCGGGGCCCACTGCAGGAAACGCAGGAGTTCAAGCTGTTGTGCCATTTCCAGTTCGCAAATTTCCTTCAGGATCAGCGTTCCGCCGCGAATGTGCTCGACGATATCCTGCAGCGAGCGCGGGTGGGTCGCCGCCAGGTGCGGTATCGCACTCGCGAATAGATGGCCGTCGGGTGCGGTCGGACTGCCCGCAGTACAATCCAGTTCAATCAGCGGTCCCCGCCCGTAGGGGGAGTTCTTGTGCAGCAGTCCCGCCAGATAATCCCTATCCAGCCCCTCTTCGCCAAATATAAACAAAGAAGCGTCGCTCCGCGACAACTCAATAATTCTGGCGCGCAGTGTCCTGATAGCTTGAGAATTACCAGCGAAGCCGTCCTGTGTCGCCTCGCCAGCTACGGAAATCAGTTTCTCGACGGCTTTTTCGACGGATGCGAGCAATTTTTCGGCGCTGAAGGGTTTAACAAGAAAGTCCGCTGCACCGGACCGCATCGCTTGGATAGCCTTGTTCAAAGAACCGTTTGCCGTGACCACGATAATCTGGATGTCGGGACTTGCCAGAAGTATTTCGTCGAGAAAATCCAGACCGTCTCCGTCCGGCAAGCTGAGGTCGAGAAGGATCACCCGATAATCGCCCTTGGCAAGAAATTCGCGCGCCTGCCCAATCGTTCCGGCGCAGTCGGCCTGACGTCCGGCTTTGCCCAGTATCGACAAATAGAGAACCTGCATTGTCGGAGTATCTTCTACCAACAGGATTTCCGGTGAGCCGTTCATCTATGCCTGTTTCCCCTGTTCATTCACAAAGTCGATCAGGATTGCGATATCATCCGTACAGGCCCTGCCTTTGGCAGAGACCTTCTCCAGATTGCCGTCATTGGCGTAGACATTAAGGCTTTGGGCATTGCTCAGAAGCCGGCTCGCACCGACTGCGCCCGCAAGCGAGATCAGCACATGCGATGCGCGTCGAACAGCAAGCAGATCCTGTTCTCTGTTCGCGGCCATAATTTCTTGCCGCAGTTCGGACAGGTCCATCACAATCTTTTCCAGAATGGCGTAGAACGCGGTATCACCCACCGACTTTTTCAAGCCCAGAAACACATGGGTATCAATGAAAGGCAACCATGCGCTCCGCTCTCTGGCAATTTCCTCCCGCTCCGTGAAGCGTGTCAGCCCGTTGAGTATCTGATTGATCGTGCGGCCGAGTTCCCTGGTGTTTGTTACCGGCTTCGATATCGTACCATCCGCTCCGGCTGCCATGATCCTGGCGCGGTGCTCTTCCAGAACGAAGGCTGTCAGCGCGATCATTGGCAGGGCGGATTTCTCGTCATCGCGGGCGCGGACTTCTTCAATTACCTCGATGCCGGTTTTTTCGGGCATTTCGATATCCAGCAGGATTACATCGAATTTTCCGTTTTCAATCATGTTCAGCGCCAATTGGCCATTTTCGACGACCGTGACCTTCGCGCCCAACCGTTCCAGCATATTCAGCGCAACCAACTGGCTCGTCTTGTTGTCCTCGGCCAGAAGGAAGTGCAAACCGGTCAACAAATGCCCTGACGTATTCTGCATCTCGAGCCGTTCACGGCTTATCTGGCTCGGACGCCAGGCGGTGCTCGGAAACCGTGCGGTGATACGGGCGCCGACAGCAGTATTCTCGATAATGATCTTGCCGCCAATCTGTTTGAGCAGCTTTTTGACGCTGTGCAAGCCGATACCGGTTCCCGGTTTAGCCGATTTGGAGGGCCTGCCGCAGAATTCGAACAGGGTTTGCATCGCCTCTTTGCTAAAACCCGGCCCGCTGTCCTGGACGCGGAACACAAGGGCATCGATCTTGCCCATCTCGACAGCCATGCCGACAGTACCTTTCGTCGTGTACTTGAAGGCATTTTCGAGAATATTGGACAAAATACGCTCCAGCAGGGCTCGCGGGATCGCGACATATTTTGGCAGGCCATCGCCTAGAACCATTTCAAAACTCAGGTTCTGTTGTCGGGCAACGCCGCACCAGCGCTTGCTGGTACGCTCCAGAAACTCCGGCAAATCTATAAAACTGATGGTTTCCGTTTCTCCGCCAGCGTGGCTCTGCAAATTGACCGACAATTCGTCCATCAGGGACACAAGAGCCTCACTGGAGGCAAGAATGCGCTCCATTTGCTCCTTGTTCGCTCCTGACAGTTGCGTCATGTCCATCAATTGTAGGCCTCCGACCACATCGGCCAGAGCCGCGCGGAGGTCATGGCTCATTAACGGCTCCGAATACTCGGAATCCTCGGATCTTCCTCGCGCCTCTTCAGGACTCATAACGGTTCGCCCTATCGGAAAATTGCAAAACGCAATTTTCCGTATTTAGAGCTATTTGCGCCGCACATGCAACCTTTGCGTGAAAGGCCTACGTCTCGGGATAGCCGACCAGCCGCAGAGCGGTTGCTATTTCGTCCAGAATTGCCGGGTCATCAATTGTGGCGGGCATCTTCCAGCTCTCACCATCGGCAATCTTGGACATGATCCCGCGCAAGACCTTGCCCGAACGGGTTTTCGGCAGGCGATCGACAACAATAGCCGTCTTGAAGGCAGCAACCGGTCCTATCTTGTCCCTGACGAGCTTGACGCATTCCGCCACTATCTCTTTCGGAGATCGCGTAACACCCGCGTTCAGGCAAAGGAATCCAAGCGGCATCTGCCCCTTCAGATCATCGGCAGTGCCAATCACGGCGCACTCTGCCACATCGGGATGGCCGGCTAGGACCTCTTCCATCTGACCGGTCGACAAGCGGTGTCCCGCCACGTTGATCACGTCGTCGGTCCGAGCCATGATATAAAGGTAGCCGTTCTCGTCCTTGTAACCCGCGTCGCCGGTTTCATAATACCCCGGAAATGTGTCCAGATAGCTTTTGCGGAACCGTTCTTCGGCATTCCAGAGCGTTGGAAGCGTTCCGGGCGGAAGCGGCAGTTTGACCGCAATCGCCCCAAGCTCGCCCGCAGGCAATTCCTTGCCGTCTTCCGACAGGATGTGGACGTCATAACCCGGCATCGGAACCGTCGGAGAACCGAGTTTTACTGGCATTTTCTCGATCCCGTAGGGGTTCGCGACAATGGCGTAGCCGGTTTCGGTCTGCCACCAGTGGTCGATAACCGGAACCTTCAGGTGCTTTTCGGCCCATTCAATCGTTGCGGGATCGGCACGCTCGCCGGCCAGAAACAGGGATTGCAGGCAACTTGTGTCGTATTTTTTCAGGAACTCGCCCGTCGGGTCGACACGCTTGATGGCCCGAAACGCAGTCGGTGCCGTAAACAGAACCTTGACGTTATGTTCGGATATTACCCGCCAGAAGGTGCCCGCATCGGGTGTACCGACCGGTTTGCCTTCGAACACGACGGTTGTGTTTCCATGGAACAGGGGCGCGTAACAGATATAGCTGTGCCCGACAATCCAGCCGACATCGCTAGCCGCCCAGTACACATCGCCCGGTTCCACGTCATAGATATTCTTCATGGTCCAGTTCAGCGCGACCAGATGCCCGCCCGCAGGACGAACAACGCCTTTCGGCTGGCCCGTGGTGCCCGAGGTATAGAGGATATAAACCGGATCCATTCCCCCGGTCGGAACGCAGTCCGCCAACGGCGCATCGGCCTGAAAAGCGTTCCAGTCGTAGTCCCGGCCCTCTTTCAGGTCGGCGGCCAACTGGTCCCGCTGTAGGATGACCGTGAACTCCGGCTTGTGGCGCGCCAATTCGATCGCGCCGTCCAGCAAAGGTTTGTAGGAAACCACGCGCGACGGCTCAATTCCGCAGGAAGCGGCGATAATCGCCTTGGGTTCCGCGTCGTCGATCCTCGTTGCCAATTCGTTTGCGGCAAAGCCGCCGAACACGACAGAATGAACCGCTCCGATGCGGGCGCAGGCCAGCATCGCCACAAGGGCCTGCGGGACCATCGGCATATAGATGATTACCCGGTCGCCTTTTTTGATGCCCTGTCGCTGCAGAGCTCCGCCCAGACGCGCCGTTTGTTCCTGTAACTGAGCGAATGTCACCATGTCCTTGGTGCCGGTTATCGGACTGTCATAGATGATCGCTGCCTGATCCCCGCGCCCCTGCTCCACATGACGGTCAACCGCGTTGTAGCAAGTGTTCACGACCCCGTCGCGGAACCATTCGTAAAAAGGCGCTCGATCATCGAACAGAGCCTTGGTCGGCTTCCTGATCCAGTCGATTTTCTCGGCTTGTTCCATCCAGAATTTTTCCGGATCCGCCTGTGCTGCCTCGTATATATCCTTGTAAGACATGGTTTCCTCCCCTTGCCCCGTTCAAATTTGCCTATCTGTTGCCGTTCGAAATCAGGTCAAAGACCTCTCTCGCCGCTTCCGGTATGTTGGTGCCGGGACCGAAAATTGCCCGGACACCGCACTGTTTCAGAAAATTGTAGTCGTTCTGCGGGATCACACCGCCACAAACCACGATGATATCGCCGCGCCCACGGTTTTTCAGAGCATGGATCAGTTGCGGCGCCAACGTGGTGTGTCCGGCCGCTTGACTGGAAATACCGACCACATGCACATCCTCGGTTATTGCGTCTTCGGCTGCCTCCTCCGGCGTTTGGAACAGTTCGCCCATCACGACTTCGAAGCCGATATCGCCAAAGGCGCTCGCAATTACCTTGCCGCCGCGGTCGTGGCCGTCCTGCCCAAGTTTCGCGACATACATTTTCGGGCGGCGGTGATTTTGCTTCTCGAAGGCCTCGATCTCTGTCTGCAACGCCTTGAATACCGGATCGCCGGCATAAGCTGCGCCATAGACGCCCGACAACGTCTTGACCGAGGCCCTGTGCCGGTCGAACGCGCGCTCCATTGCATCCGATATCTCGCCCACTGTTGCCCGCGCACGCGCGGCCTCGACCGCCAGATCCAGCAAGTTTGCCTTTTTACCGCGCGCACCTGCTTCCAACGCTTCCAGCGCGCCCCTGCATGCGGCCTCGTTGCGTGAACTGCGGACTTTTGCAAGTCGCGCGATCTGGGCGTCTCGCACTGCGGCATTATCGATATCACGAACATCGATCACCGGCTCACCGTTGTCGCGGCGGAACTTGTTGACGCCGACGATAACTTCCTCGCCACGGTCGATCCGTGCTTGGCGCGCCGCTGCGGCCTCTTCGATACGCAGTTTCGGCATGCCGTCGGCGACAGCCTTGGTCATACCGCCCAACGCTTCGACCTCGTCCATCAATACCCACGCTGCATCGGCAAGTTGCGCGGTGAGAGACTCGACGTAGTAAGAGCCCGCCAGAGGGTCGACGACCTTGGTCACGCCCGTTTCATTCTGCAGGATCAGTTGTGTGTTGCGCGCCAAACGAGAGGCTTCGTCGCTCGGCAGGGCGATCGCCTCGTCATAGCTGTTGGTATGCAGGGACTGGGTGCCGCCAAGAACCGCAGACATGGCCTCGTATGCGGTGCGGATCGCGTTGTTGAACGGGTCCTGTTCCTGCAACGACACGCCGGACGTCTGGCAATGCGTGCGCAGCATCTTGGATTTCGGATCTTTCGGATCGAATTCCGACATGATCCGGTGCCAAAGCAACCGCGCTGCGCGCAGTTTTGCGGCCTCCATAAAGAAATTCATGCCGATGGCAAAGAAGAACGAAAGGCGCGGGGCAAAATCATCCACCTTCATGCCGCGCGCCAGCGCCGCCCGGACATATTCGCGCCCGTCCGCCAGCGTGAACGCCAATTCCTGTACCAGCGTCGCGCCGGCCTCTTGCATGTGATAGCCGCTGATGCTGATCGAGTTAAAGCGCGGCATTTCTTTTGCTGTGTATTCAATGATATCCGCCACGATTCTCATGCTAGGCTCAGGTGGATAGATGTAGGTATTCCGCACCATGAACTCTTTCAGAACGTCATTCTGGATCGTGCCCGACAGCGCACGGCGGTCCACGCCCTGCTCTTCTCCGGCGACGATGAAATTCGCCAGCACCGGAATGACCGCACCGTTCATCGTCATCGAGACCGAGACCTTGTCGAGCGGGATGCCGTCGAACAGGATTTTCATGTCCTCGACGCTGTCGATAGCCACACCGGCCTTGCCGACATCGCCGACCACACGCGGGTGGTCGCTGTCGTAGCCGCGATGGGTCGCCAGATCGAAGGCGACCGACACGCCCTGCTGTCCGCCTGCCAGAGCCTTACGGTAAAAGGCGTTCGATTCCTCGGCAGTGGAGAACCCGGCGTATTGACGAATGGTCCATGGTCTGCCGGTATACATCGTCGCCTTGGGGCCGCGCACGAAAGGTTCCTGTCCCGGCAAACTGTGCAAATGGTGCAGCCCCTGCAAGTCCGCATCCGTAAAGACCGGTTTGATGTCCAAGCCCTCAGGTGTGTGCCATGTCAGATCCTCGACCGTTTTGCCGCGCATTTCAGCCTCGGCGATCTCTCGCCAAGTCTGCGGAACTGCCATGCGGTCCTTCTTCGTGGTCATTTTCATACCTCAAGTATCTTTTTATAATCAATTCTCTAATGACAGAAATTAATCTATCATTCGAATTCCATAATCACTCCGTCGACCGCGAGGCTGTCACCAACCGCCGCGTTTATCTTCGACACGACAACTTTGTTGTCCGCCCGCAGGACGTTTTCCATCTTCATGGCCTCGACAGTACACAGCGGTTGCCCGGCCTCGACCGTGTCGCCAACCGCCACCGCCAGCGACACCAGCAGACCGGGCATCGGGCAGAGAAGGGATTTCGACGTGTCAGGGGCCAGTTTCTCCGGCATCAGCTTGACGAGACCGGCCCGTAACGGGGTCAGGACCATCGCTTTCAGCGCCGCACCGCGATAACGCAGGATATCCCCGCCCCGCACGTGCTCGACCTTGACCGTCATCAGCTTGCCCGAGATATGGGCGTGGATCAGGGGGGCGCCGACTTTCCAGTCAACCAGCAGTTCGAGCGACTCGCCGTCGTCAAAGACCACCCGCGTTTCGCTGTTTTCATGGTGTATTTCTACGGCGAATTCCTCGCTGTCCAGAAACACCACCCACGCGGGATCGACCCGGCGTTTGTGGTTTGGCATCGAACCCGAAATCTGGGCATCCCGTACCGCGCGGGTCATCTTGATATGTGCCGCGATCGCCGCCAATGCGCGTCGGTCCGTGTCGGGCAATTCGACACCGGAAAAGCCGTCGGGGTATTCCTGTTCGATAAAGGCCGTGGAGATGTCGCCCGAAATGAATTTCGGATGGTCGATTACCGCCGCCAGAAACGGCAGGTTGTTCCCGACGCCTTCCAATTCAAAACTGTCCAGCGCCTGCCGCATGACATCCAGCGCCTCGACCCGGTCCGGCGCCCAACTACAGAGCTTCGCAATCATCGGGTCGTAGAACATCGAGATTTCGCCGCCCTCGTAGACGCCGGTATCGTTGCGGATAATGGCGCCGTCAGTCACGACCTCCTGCGGCGGGCGATAACGGGTCAGTCGCCCGATCGACGGCAGGAAGTTGCGGTAAGGATCTTCTGCATAGAGCCGGCTTTCCAGCGCCCACCCGTTGATGCCAATATCCGACTGTTTCAGCTTCAGCTTCTGTCCAGCCGCGACGTTGATCATCTGTTCGACCAGATCGACACCGGTGATCAGTTCAGTCACCGGATGCTCGACCTGAAGACGGGTATTCATTTCCAGAAAATAGAAATTGCGGTCCCGATCGACGATGAATTCCACCGTACCGGCGCTGTTGTAATCCACAGCCTTGGCCAGAGCCACAGCCTGAGCGCCCATGCTCGCACGCGTCTCGGCGTCCAGAAACGACGACGGCGCCTCTTCGATCACCTTCTGGTTCCGACGCTGGATCGAGCATTCGCGCTCGTTCAGGTGGATGCAGTTACCATGCGCGTCGCCCAGCACTTGAATCTCGATATGTCGTGGCTGGGTGATGAATTTCTCGATGAATATCCGGTCGTCGCCAAAGCTGTTGGCCGCCTCGGATTTGGAACGTGCGAACCCTTCGCGGGCCTCGGAGTCATTCCACGCAATGCGCATACCTTTGCCACCGCCGCCTGCGCTGGCCTTGATCATCACCGGATAGCCGATCTGGGTACTGATCTTCACCGCTTCGTCGGCATCCGCAATAATGCCCATGTAGCCCGGCACGGTGGACACACCGGCCTCCGCCGCCAGTTTCTTGGACGTGATCTTGTCGCCCATCGCCTCGATGGCACCGACATTCGGACCGATAAAGGCAACGCCCGCTTTTTCCAGCGCCGCAGCGAAGCGTTTGTTTTCCGAGAGGAAGCCATAACCCGGATGCACCGCTTCGGCGCCAGAGGACCGGACCGCTTCCATAACCTTGTCGATGACAATATAGCTCTCGGAGGCAGGCGCCGGACCGATATGTACGGCTTCGTCAGCCATGGATACATGCAGCGCGTTCTTGTCCGCGTCGGAATAGATCGCCACCGTGGATATACCCATCTTGCGGGCGGTCTTGATGACGCGGCAGGCGATTTCTCCGCGATTGGCTATCAGAATCTTCTTAAACATCAAAACACCCCCTGTTGGTCAGGAATTTCAGGCAAAAAATGCGGGACAGGACTGTGCCAGGACTTTTGCCCAGCACAACAAAAAAACGGACCCGTCCGCCAAGGCGGAGGGCCCAAAGTAGAGGGGAAATGAAACAGAACCGACCTCCCGAGGAGGTCGCTATTTCAAAATTATCGGGTCTCTTCGATGATCGCGCCCACTGCGCCGCCGACAACAGCACCTTCAACCACTGATCCACCAGTGACTGCAGAAGCTGCACCGCCGATCGCAGCGCCTTTGACAATCGAGTCATGAAGCGGGTCTTCGCACGCGACCAGTGCGATACAGGCCAGTAGTCCAAAAACGATACGCATGAATAATACTCCGTTACTAACGACAAAAGCTGCCTGATACTCTGACCCGAAAAGCTATCGAAGTCACCGATAACGCCACTGTAGCGCTGGACTTTCATCCAATCCAGCTTCCGAAAACCCGTCGGGTTCACGTTGGCAAAATCCTGCCGGACCAGCCGGTTCATGAGCGCCATTCCTCTCATTCCTCGAAAACTTCCGGAAAGGAGGTCATTGCGCGGCCCTTGTCGATCCGCAACAGCGCCTCGTAGCTTTCAGGATCGAAAGGATCTTCAGCAGGGAAGACTTCCTGTTCGAAAAGCCAACTCAGGCGGCCGGCGTCCAGATTGCCACGTTCGAACGGCTCTTCGCCGAACTGGGTCCACAGAGCCTCCATGAAAGCGGAGTCGGCCATGCGGTCAACATGGCGGCGGTCGGCATAGCGCTTGCGCGAAATCAGCTTGACCGCACCTTTCTTGTTCGGGCGACGGATGGTGAACTGGAACTCGCTGCCAGGCAGGCGCGAGGGAAATCCGCGGTGTTTAATCATTTCAGCCTCCTCATGGATCGGCATTCTGCTCCGCAAGGAACCTTACAACGGCATGTTGTCATGCTTTTTCCATGGATTATCCAGCTTCTTGCTTTTCAGCGCGGCAAAAGCCCTGCAAATTCGCGGGCGGGTGTTCCTCGGGTTTATAACCTCGTCGATAAAGCCCTTTTCGGCAGCCACGAACGGATTGGCGAAACGATCCTCGTAATCGGCGCGCAGGGACGCGATTTTTTCGGCATCGCCAAGCTGGGATCGATAAAGAATTTCCACCGCTCCCTTGGCGCCCATCACAGCGATCTCGGCCGTCGGCCACGCGTAGTTGAAATCACCGCGCAGGTGTTTTGGCGCCATAACGCAATAGGCTCCGCCATAGGCCTTGCGGGTGATGACCGTGACCTTCGGCACCGTCGCCTCGCCGTAGGCATAGAGCAGCTTGGCCCCGTGCTTGATGATCCCGCCATATTCCTGCGACGTGCCGGGCATGAAACCGGGCACGTCAACCAGTGTAAGGATCGGTATCTCGAACGCATCGCAGAACCGCACGAAGCGTGCCGCCTTTCGGGAAGAAGCATTGTCCAGAACACCGGCCAGTACCAACGGCTGGTTTGCCACCACGCCGACGGTAGAACCTTCCAGCCGGATAAATCCGGTCAGGATGTTTTTGGCATAGTCTTCCTGAATCTCGTAAAAATCGCCCTCGTCCGCCAGCTTCCGGACCAGTTCCTTCATATCGTAGGGCAGGTTCGGGTTTTCGGGCACCAGCGTATCCAGTGACGGTTCCGAGCGCTTTGGATCATCGAAGAACGGACGCACGGGCGGTTTCGCGCGATTGTTTAGCGGTAGGAAGTCGAAAAGGCGACGGATTTCCATAAGAGCCTCGACGTCATTGTCAAACGCGCCATCGGCGACCGAGGAAACGGTGGTGTGGGTTTTCGCCCCGCCGAGCTCCTCCGCCGTTACCACCTCATTGGTCACAGTCTTCACCACATCGGGACCGGTCAGGAACATGTAGGAGGTGTCGCGCACCATGAAGATGAAATCGGTCAGACCGGGAGAATAGACAGCGCCGCCTGCACAGGGGCCCATAATAACGCTGATCTGGGGAATCACGCCGGAAGCCAGAATATTGTTCTGGAACACATCCGTGTAGCCAGCGAGCGAAGCAACGCCTTCCTGAATCCGCGCACCGCCGGAATCGTTGATCCCGATCACCGGCGCGCCGTTTTTCATCGCCATTTCCTGAATTTTGCAAATTTTCTTGGCGTGCGTTTCCGACAGCGATCCGCCAAAGACTGTAAAATCCTGACTGAAGACATAAACCATGCGGCCGTTAATCGTACCCCAGCCGGTGATAACGCCATCGCCCGGGTAAACCGTATCGCCCATGCCGAATTCGGTGCAACGGTGCGTGACGAACATGTCGAATTCTTCGAACGACCCTTCGTCGAGCAAAGTGTTTATCCGCTCACGAGCAGTAAGCTTGCCCTTGGCATGCTGGGCCTCTATGCGG
>JAHEFH010000043.1 GCA_024640245.1 Paracoccaceae bacterium
TGAACATGAAAAACGCCCGCCACCGCGACGACCCGCGACCGCTGGATCAGGACTGCACTTGTCCGGCCTGTTCCAGCTATTCCCGCGCCTATCTGCACCACGTTGTCCGGTCGCAGGAGATCATCGGCTCCATGCTGCTGACCTGGCACAACCTGCATTACTATCAGGAACTCATGTCTGGCCTTCGGGCGGCTATTGCGGAGGGAGCCCTCGATAGTTTCGTGGCGACATTCCACGCGCAGAGGGCGGAGGGTGATATCGAACCGATCTGACCGTGTCGCAAGGCCGCGTTTTTCGGATGAAGGCTGTCCGGCTTCGTGATACGGAGCGATTATGAGACAGCCGAAAATTGTCACCACTCTACAAAATTATAGCTGGCCGCTTTTCCTGGCCGACCTGATGGCCGGCGTGACCGTGGCCATGATCGCCATGCCCTTGAGCTTGGCTATTGCCATCGCCTCCGGCGCTGATCCGGCGCAGGGTCTGGTAACCGCCATCATCGGCGGTTTCTTCATCTCGTTGCTCGGTGGAAGCAGGGTCCAGATCGGCGGGCCGACCGGGGCGTTTATCGTCGTGGTCTTCGGAGTGATAGCGGAGCATGGCTATGACGGTTTGGTGCTGGCCACCTTCATGGCCGGTCTGATACTGCTGATCGCGGGATATCTAAGGATTGGCAACCTGATCGCCTATGTTCCCGAGGCCGTGGTGAACGGCTTTACTATCGGTATCGCGATTATCATCGCCACCAGCCAGATACGGGATTTTCTGGGTTTGACGATCGATCAGGTTCCCGCCGATTTTCTTGAAAAGATTCCGGTGATCTGGAATGCGCTGGACGGATTGAATGTCGCCGCGCTGCTAGTTGCGCTGCTGACCATGGTGCTCATCGTGTTTTTCCGCTGGATGGCTCCGAAATTACCGGGTCTGATCGTAGCTGTCGGCATCGGTTCGGCCCTTGTGCTGTTCGCCGGTTTGCCGGTCGATACTATCGGATCGCGCTTCGGGGATCTGCCTAACCACCTGCCGCTGCCGCACATTCCGGCCATCACCCTGGACCGGATCATAGAACTGTTCCCCTCGGCACTGGTGATCGCCTTTCTGGCCGGCGTCGAATCCCTGCTGTCGGCTGTCGTTGGCGACCGGATGATGGGCGGCAAACATCGCCCGAATGCAGAGGTGACGGCACAGGGCGTCGCCAACATCGCCTCTTCTCTGTTCGGCGGATTGCCTGCTACCGGTGCAATTGCCCGAACCGCGACCAATGTCAGGGCAGGGGGCAAAACGCCGGTAGCGGGTTTGGTGCATGCGGTGGTCATCCTCGCTGTGATGATGGTCGCGGCCCCGCTGGCGGGCTTTTTGGCCATGCCTGCGCTTGCCGCCTTATTGGTTCTGACAGCGTGGAACATGAGCGAGCCCCATAATTGGCGCGGTTATATGGCCGAACCGTTGTCAGACCGTCTGCTTTTGTTGATTACCCTTGTTCTGACTGTGTTGGTTGATCTGGCCTTCGCTATCGGTGTCGGCGTTTCCATCGGTCTGGCCCTGCGTCTGCGGAAGCGGAAAATTCCTCCGGCTCCATGGACCGAGCCTCGGGATTGATGCCACGCCCTGCCTGAAACAACACGGTTTGACCGAAGTCTTTGATTAATCATCGGCAGATAGACTTGCCCCTCGCCGGGGTAACAGGCAGAATACCTGTAAAATAAGTGTGTCATTCTTGACTCTCCGCCAGGAAATGCCACCTATAAATCCGAACAGGAGAAGCCCCGCGTTGCCGGAGTATCGGGACACAGGCTTCTTGCTAGAAAAAAGGAAAAAACATGACAGACGCGAGCAGCGTATCTTATCCCGTCCTTCCACTGCGCGACATTGTAGTGTTTCCACACATGATCGTTCCGCTGTTCGTGGGCCGTGAAAAATCGGTCCGCGCCCTTGAAGCAGTGATGCAGGACAACAAGGAAATCCTGCTTTCCTCACAGATCGACCCGTCAGAGGATGAGCCGACACCGGAGAGCATTTACCAGACCGGCGTTCTGGCCACTGTGCTGCAACTGCTGAAATTGCCCGACGGCACCGTAAAGGTTCTGGTCGAGGGCAAGGAGCGCGTGCTGATCACGGAATATATCGAGAACGAGGCCTATTTCGAGGCGCACGCAGAGATTCTGCGTGAGACCGAGAATGATCCGGCCGCGATCGAGGCGCTGACACGCTCCGTGACGCAGGAATTCGAGCGTTACGCCAAGCTGAACAACAATGTGCCCGAAGAAGCTCTGACGGCCGTCGCTGAAAGCGAGGGACCTGCCAATCTGGCCGACACCGTCGCCGGACACCTGTCCGTGCGCGTCGATCAGAAACAGGAACTGCTGGAAGAGTTGGATATCGGCGAACGCCTGGAACAGATCTATGGTCTGATGCAGGGTGAAATGTCGGTGCTCAAGGTCGAGAAAAAGATCAAGAGCCGCGTCAAGAACCAGATGGAGCGCACCCAGCGCGAATACTATCTGAACGAACAGATGAAGGCGATCCAGAAGGAACTCGGCGACAGCGAAGGCGGTCAGGACGAGACTGCCGAACTGGAAAAACTCATCGCTGAGACCAAGTTTTCCAAGGAAGCCCGTGAAAAGGCCGAGGCCGAGCTGAAAAAGCTTCGCAACATGTCGCCGATGTCCGCAGAGGCCACCGTGGTGCGCAACTACCTCGACTGGATGCTGTCGATTCCGTGGAACAAGAAAACACGGGTCAAAAAGGATCTTAACAAGGCGCAGGAAGTGCTCGATCAGGATCACTACGGTCTGGAAAAGGTCAAGGAGCGCATCGTTGAATACCTTGCCGTGCAACAGCGTTCAGCCAAGCTGAAAGGCCCGATTCTGTGCCTTGTCGGCCCTCCGGGCGTCGGTAAGACCTCGCTGGGTAAATCGGTCGCCAAGGCAACGGGACGCGAGTTTATCCGCATCTCGCTCGGCGGCGTGCGCGACGAGAGCGAGATTCGCGGCCACCGCAGGACCTATATCGGTTCGATGCCCGGCAAGATCATCCAGTCGATGAAAAAGGCCAAGACCAACAACCCGCTTATCCTGCTCGACGAGATCGACAAGATGGGTCAGGATTTCCGCGGCGATCCCGCTTCGGCGATGCTGGAGGTGCTGGATCCCGAACAGAACGCGACCTTTACCGACCACTATCTGGAGGTTGAATACGACCTGTCGAACGTGATGTTCCTGACCACGGCGAACTCCTACAACATGCCTGGTCCGCTTCTGGACCGGATGGAGATCATTCCGCTGGCCGGCTACACCGAGGACGAAAAAGCCGAGATCGCCAAACAGCACCTGATCGCCAAGCAGATGAAGGGCCACGGCCTGAAGAAAGGTGAACTGGACCTGAAGGACGATGCCCTGATGGACATCATCCGGCTGTATACACGTGAAGCCGGTGTCAGGAATCTGGAGCGCGAGATCGCCAAGATCTGCCGCAAGGCGGTGACGCAGATTGTCAAAGGAACCTATGACAAGATCAAGGTTACCAGCGGCAATCTGGGGGATTTCCTCGGCGTCAAGCGGTTCAAATACGGTCTGGCCGAGGAAGAGGATCAAGTCGGTGTTGTCACCGGTCTGGCTTGGACGTCAGTGGGCGGCGAATTGCTGTCGATCGAGGCTCTGAAGCTGCCCGGCAAGGGGCGGATGAAGACCACCGGCAAGCTCGGTGATGTGATGAAGGAAAGCATCGAGGCAGCGTCCTCCTATGTCCGGTCGGTATCGACCAGCATCGGGGTCAAGCCGCCGGAATTCGAAAAGATCGATATCCACGTTCACGTCCCCGAAGGCGCTACGCCCAAGGACGGTCCGTCGGCCGGTGTCGCGATGGTCACATCGATCGTGTCGGTGATGACAGGAATTCCGGTCCGTAAGGACGTCGCCATGACTGGCGAGGTCACTCTGCGCGGTAACGTGCTGCCCATCGGCGGCTTGAAGGAAAAACTGCTTGCCGCCCTGCGTGGCGGGGTGAAAACCGTTCTGATCCCGATCGACAACGAAAAGGATCTGCCGGAAATCCCCGATAATGTTAAGGCGGGACTGGAAATTATTCCGGTCAAGAACGTCCGTCAGGTGCTTGAAAATGCGCTGGTCAGACAACCGGAGCCGATCGAATGGGATCCGGCTGCCGAAGAGGCCGCCGCCGCGATGAAAGCCAAGGGTGGTTCGGGTTCCACGACGGTGGCGCATTAAGCCCCGTCGCCCAAAGCTGTAAACATGAACCCGCCGCAGGCCGATCCGGTCTGCGGCGGTTTCGTTTCGGCAGGGTGGAAGCGATATTTTTTTGCGCTGCGGTCAAACTAGGCCTTGAAGCGGCGCGAAGCTGGGGCTAAAAGCCCCGACAGCGGGTGATTAGCTCAGTTGGTAGAGCGCTTCGTTTACACCGAAGATGTCAGGAGTTCGAGTCTCTTATCACCCACCATTCTACCAGTATACCTTCATGCATGATGACCGACTCGCGCGGCCGGAACGTGTCTGCTTGAAGGTTTCAGCTTTCGGCAACAAAATCACAAATGCACGCCAATCCCCGCTTGACGGGGCAGGGGACTGCGCCTAAAACCGCCGCTACATCGGGGCTTTGTCCTGATGGTCAGTAGGCGGTTGTAGCTCAGCCGGTTAGAGTGCCGGCCTGTCACGCCGGAGGTCGCGGGTTCGAGCCCCGTCAACCGCGCCACTGATCCCGAGAAGGCGTTACCGCAGCACGCGGTTGTAGCTCAGTTGGTTAGAGTGCCGGCCTGTCACGCCGGAGGTCGCGGGTTCGAGCCCCGTCAACCGCGCCACTTCTCCGGATTTTCACCCGATCAGATGAACAGACTCATCGTTCGCGCGATCAGTGCGGGTGTGTCTTTGCCGTTGATTTCCACCCTCACGTCGCATTCGACCAAAAACCGCCCCGCGCTGCGCTCGGTGACACTGTGCAATTTCACCGCCGCCCGTACTTTGGACCCCGCCGGCACCGGATGCAGGAATCGCACGCGGTTAAGGCCATAGTTTATCTGGGCGTTGAACCCCTCCGGTTTCGGCAGAACCTGCCCGACCATCTGGCTCAGCAAAGCAAGGGTCAGATATCCGTGCGCAACCGTTCCCCCGAAGGGCGACTCCCTTGCCGCGCGGTCCGCATCCAGATGAATATACTGCCGGTCACCCGTTACATCGGCAAATGCGTCGATCCGCGCCTGATCTATCGCGATCCAGCTACTGACACCCAGTTCGCTACCGATCCTGTCCCGTAGTTCGGAAATTTTCATTGTGCCCATTCCCATCTGGCGTGTCCGTCAGTCGACGCGCTGCCAGATCCATTATTCTCGGCAGAAACACCCACCGCAAGGGCAGAATTCTTTGGGGCGAATCTCCGTCTCGATCAGCCGTCGGTTTTTTTGACTTTCATTGACCTACGTCAAGGCATCTCGCGCAATGGTATGCTTGACTTTAAATACTGTACTCGGTTCTGAAATAAGGAGGTGAAGGTTATGGCTAACAAGTTTCTTTCAGTAATCGCTGCCCTCGGAGTGGGCGTGTTGTCTCTGTCTCAGGCGGCGGCCGCAGAGATGAGCATGGGCGAATTCGAATTCTTGAACAGCTGTGCGACATGCCACGGCGCGTCCGGAAAAGGCGACGGTCCGGCAAACCAGCTCTTTTTAGGTGGGAAAGCCCCGGATTTGACTGTCCTGCAGAAAAACAATGGCGGCGTGTTTCCCGTTCAGCGGGTCTATGACATGATCGAGGGTCGGCAGGAAACCATGATGGCAAGCCACGGAACGCGTGAAATGCCGATGTGGGGACAACGCTACATGCGGCGGACGGACGAGGTTCCGAGTTTTGATCCTCTAACCGAAGAGCAGAAGGAGATTTATGTCAGAACGCGCATTCTGTCATTGATCGAGTATCTGTCGACTATCCAGTCGGATTAGGTTTGGAGACCGTGCTGGAGCGAAGCCGAACAATGGGTATTAACGAATTATTGCATTCATTGTCTGACAGGTTTCGTAAGTTTTTATGTTTACATTCAACAAATCGGGAGGTGAAGTCGTGAATAGTAAGTTTATAACAGCAGTTGCTGTATTGGGTATCGGTGTAGTTTCATTCTCGCAAGCACATGCAGAAGTAAAGAGCATCGGACAGTACGAATACGAGAACAGTTGCGCCACATGTCACGGCGCCTCAGGCACAGGGGGCGGGCCTTCGGCTCGGTTTCTATCGGCCGGTGTCTCGCCTGACCTGACCGTGCTTCAGAAAAATAACGGTGGAGTATTTCCGGCCGACAGCGTCTACGGCATTATTGAGGGTAGTGGAGAAGGAAGAAGCTTGATCCACGGCACAAGCGAAATGCCGATGTGGGGCGACCGGTATATGAAACGGACGGAAGACACGCAGGGCGGAGATCCGTTTTCGCCAGAAGAGCGGGAAGAATATGTCACGAAGAGAATTCAGTCGCTGATTGAATATCTTTCTTCAATTCAGACGGAATAGAGCCGGTAAATCTTTTATTATTTATGATCCGCGAAGGTGCCTGATAGCCGGGCGTCTTCTCGGCGATCGCTCTTGCCGCAACCTTGGCCCTGCTGTTCTGCGTGCCTCCGGTCGGAGGTTTGAGCGCTGCCTGAAGCTTAACATCTTTTTCGGGATTGGTGTAAGTGGCGGAGAGACAGGGATTCGAACCCTGGGTAGGCTTGCGCCCACAACGGTGTTCGAGACCGCCCCGTTCGACCACTCCGGCACCTCTCCGCGCTTTGGGTCGTCTTTCGAACAGGGGCGTATCTAGCGCGGCTTCGGCTGTCTTGCAAGCGGCAAAACACCCTAGACATACGGGATTTAAAGCCTAATGCGCTTGACTTGAACCGCGTTTCAGCCGATATAGCCCGAACGCGCCGACTCTGATCGGCGTGTTTTTATTAATGTCGCCCGATCGGGCGCGCTGTTCGAGGCGCGGGAAACCCCGCAAAACGCTTGTTTTACTACGGTTTAGCAGGGGCCACAGGACGCGGAAGCTAAGGATAACGCAGATGTTTGCGGTACTGAAAACTGGTGGCAAGCAGTATAAAGTTGCTAACGGGGACGTCCTGAAGGTCGAAAAACTGGCCGGTAATGCAGGTGAAAAAGTCCAATTCAACGAGATTTTGATGCTCGGCGGTGACAAAGTTACCGTGGGTGCGCCTTTCGTAGCCGGCGCCGGCGTCCAGGCAGAGATCCTGGAGCAGGCCAAAGGCCCGAAGCTGATCCACTACGTCAAACGCCGCCGGAAGCACTCTTCGCAGCGTAAAAAAGGCCACCGTCAGCAGATCACCGTTTTGCGTGTGACCGATATTCTCGCCTCTGGCGCTGACAAGTCCGGCGTAGCGGCAGCTATTGGCGGTACTGTAGAGGTTACAGAAGCTCCTGCGGTTGCGAAAAAACCAGCTGCGAAAAAACCCGCAGCGAAGAAAGCGGCTCCCGCCAAGGAAGCCAAAGCAGCCGAGCCAAAAGCCGCTGCAGAGAAGAAACCGGCAGCGAAGAAAAAAGCACCCGCTAAAAAAGCGGCTGCCAAAGCTGACGACAAGTAAGGAGAAGCGATATGGCACATAAAAAAGCAGGCGGTTCATCCCGCAACGGTCGCGACTCGGCTGGACGCCGTCTCGGCGTTAAGAAATTCGGTGGCGAATCTGTCATTTCCGGCAACATTATCGTGCGTCAGCGCGGCACCAAGTGGTGGCCGGGCACAGGCGTCGGCCTTGGCCGCGACCATACGATATTTGCCACAACCGACGGAAACGTAAAGTTCCACAAAGGTTTCAAGGGCCGCACGTTTATTTCCGTGATGCCACCGGCAGAAGCCGCGGAGTAGCCGTTACCTCACACAATGGACAGTGTACAAAGGGATCGGCGAAACGCCGGTCCTTTTTTTTAGCTTCGCGGGGAGGCGAAGATGAAGATTGATACAATAACAAATCAACAGATTATCGAAGCAGAAAGATTTGACTTACGGCCTTTGCGGCTTTCGGACCGGGGATTGATCCGCCTTTATGCGGGAGACAAGCGGATTGCCTTCAATACGGCTTCGGTTCCGCATCCATTGCCGCCGGGGGTAACCGCAGATTTCATCAAGCGTGCGCAGTCGAAAGACCACAATGAGGATGTGTGGGCGATTGACGGCACCAAGGCCGACATGCAGGAATTGCTAGGGTTGATAAGCCTCGACCGCGTTACGGACAAACAGTCCGAGGTCGGCTACTGGATCGCGCCAGCATTCTGGGGAACCGGACTGGCCAGCGAGGCGCTGGCTGCGCTGATCGAGGCCAATCCGCTGAATAATTCGTCTTTTGTGGCGCGGGTGTTTCAGGACAACCCTGCTTCGGCAAAAGTAATCTCGAGTGCAGGGTTCCAACTAGTGGGCGAGAGCGAGACTTTTTCGGTTTCGCGCAAAGCACTTGTTGAAACTTGGGACTACGTCCTGCAAATAAACTCCTGACAGGCCGACACCGCATTGTCGGTTCGTGGCCTGTCTTTCGAAAACGCTCCGGCGCAACGCAAGAAGGCTTACGACCATGAAATTTCTCGACCTTGCAAAGGTTATGGTGCGATCAGGAGCGGGTGGAAACGGCTGTGTTTCCTTCCGCCGTGAAGCCTATGTCGAATACGGCGGACCCGATGGCGGCAATGGCGGGCGGGGCGGAAACGTGATCGTAGAGGCCGTCGAAGGCCTGAATACGCTGATTGATTTCCGCTACCAGCAGCACTTCTTTGCCGGAAACGGACGGCCCGGCATGGGGCGGCAACGTTCCGGCAAGGATGGCGAAGATATCATCCTGCGGGTTCCCGTCGGTACGGAAATTCTGGAAGAAGACCAGGAAACCGTCATCGCTGATATCACCGAGGTCGGCCAGCGAGTCATTCTGGCCGAGGGCGGCAACGGCGGTTTCGGCAACCTGCATTTCAAAACCTCCACCAACCAGGCTCCGCGCCGAGCCAACGCAGGCCAGCCGGAGGTCGAACGCACGATCTGGCTGCGGCTGAAGCTGATTGCCGATGCCGGTCTGCTCGGTTTGCCGAACGCGGGAAAATCGACATTCCTTGCGGCAACCTCGAATGCGCGACCCAAAATTGCCGATTATCCCTTCACGACGCTACACCCCAATCTGGGTGTTGTGGGTGTGGATAATGCCGAATTCGTCATGGCCGACATTCCCGGTTTGATCGCTGGCGCGCATGAGGGCAAGGGTATCGGCGACCGGTTTCTGGGCCATGTCGAACGCTGCGCCGTGCTGTTGCATCTGGTAGACGGAACCTCAGAGGATGTGGTCGGCGATTACGACATCATCATCCACGAACTGGAAGAGTATGGCGGCCATTTGGCGGACAAGCCGCGCGTGACCGCGCTGAACAAGATCGATGCGCTGGACGAGATCGAACGGGCCGAAAAACACAATGCACTGCAACAGCATATCGGCGGTCCGGTCTTTCAGATATCCGGCGTTTCAGGTGAGGGACTGACACCTGTGTTGCGCGCCGTCCGCGCGCAGATCATTGCCAGAAACAAGGCCGAAGCAGCCGGCGACGAAGAGGCGGAGACATGGCGTCCCTGACACCCTTGAACGACAGCAAATGTCTGGTGGTTAAAATCGGGTCGGCCCTGCTGGTCGATGCGGAAACCGGCACTCTGCGTTATAAGTGGCTGCAGGCTCTGGCGCTGGATATTGTCGACCTGAAAGCCAGGGGAACGGATGTTCTGGTGGTGTCCTCCGGTTCGATCGCTCTGGGTCGCCGCGTTCTCGACCTGCCGTCCGGAGTTTTGTCTCTGGAACACAGTCAGGCCGCGGCCGCCGTCGGCCAGATCAAACTGGCGCGGGCCTATGAAGAGGTTCTGAGCCCGCTTGGCCTGTCAACGGCGCAGGTTCTGATGACGCTGGATGACAGCCGGAACCGCCGCAGATACCTGAACTCGCGGGCGACGGTCAGTGCATTGCTGTCTTTCGGCGTCGTTCCGATCGTCAACGAGAACGATACCGTGGCCACTGATGAAATCCGCTTTGGCGACAATGACCGTCTGGCGGCGCAGGTGGCCTCAATGATCGGGGCGGATGTTCTGGTGCTGTTGTCGGATGTCGACGGATTCTACACAGGCAACCCGAAAGAGGACCCCAACGCTGTGCACATGCCGGTGATCGAGGCGATCACTCCTGAACTGGAAGCCATGGCAGGCGGCGCGGGAACCGCCGGGGCCAAGGGCGGCATGGCGACCAAGATCATGGCGGCAAAAACCGCGATGCAGGCAGGATGCGACATGGCGATCATGCAGGGAGATATCGAACGGCCGCTGAAAGCGCTGGCCGAAGGTATAAAATGCAGTTGGTTTATAGGACCGGGCGATCCCCAGGCAGCGCGCAAAAAGTGGATTTCCGGTCAGAAACCCCAAGGCTCGCTGACGATCGACGCGGGCGCTGCCAAGGCGCTTGCCAATGGCAAGTCCCTGCTTCCCGCAGGTGTAACGAAAGTTACGGGCCGGTTCGACCGCGGTGATGTCGTGGTCATTCAGGATCAGAACGGCAGGGAGCTGGGCCGCGGTCTGGTGACCTATTCCGCTGCCGACGCAGCGGCGATCGCAGGGCGTCAAAGCTCTGAAATAAAATCAATTCTCGGATATCCCGGACGCGCCGCGCTGGTGCATCGGGATGATATGGCAATGTGAGGCGTGATGGATATCAAAGCGACTATGGCAGAGATTGGTCAAAAGGCCAAAGCAGCAGCGGCTGAACTTGCCTATGCAAGCGCAGAAGCGAAAGAAGAAGCCCTAATGGCAGCGGCAGACGCGGTCTGGGCACGGCGCGAAGAGATCATTGCTGCAAATAACAAGGACATGGAATTCGGTGCGGAAAAGGGTCTTTCGCCCGCGATGCTCGACCGCCTGATGCTGGACGAAGATCGTATTCAGGGGATCGTCGACGGTCTGCGTGCCGTGGCAAGACAGGCCGATCCCGTCGGAGCCGTAATGGCGGAATGGGATCGCCCCTCCGGCCTGCATATCGAGCGGGTTCGGACGCCTCTGGGTGTGATCGGCGTGATCTTCGAAAGCCGACCGAACGTGACGGCGGACGCTGGCGCGCTTTGCCTGAAGGCGGGCAATGCTGCGATTTTGCGTGGCGGTTCGGAAAGCTTCCATTCCTCGACTCTGATCCACGAGTGTCTGGTCGACGGCCTGAAATCGGCCGGATTGCCCGAATCTGCGATCCAGTTGGTTCCCACCCGGGACCGTGAGGCCGTCGGAGAGATGCTTACAATGACCGACACGATTGACGTGATTGTTCCCCGTGGCGGCAAGGGGTTGGTCGGGCGGGTGCAGTCAGAGGCCCGCGTGCCTGTGTTTGCGCATCTGGAAGGCATTTGCCATATCTATATCGACAAATCCGCTGATCTGGCGAAGACCCGCGCCGTTGTGCTCAACGCAAAAACGCGCCGACCCGGAATTTGCGGTTCGGCCGAGTGCCTGCTGTTCGATCGGGCCGGCTGGGAGGATCTCGGCGCGGCGGTGATCAAAGACCTTTTGGACGAAGGCGTCGAGGTCCGGGGCGACGAGATCGTGCAGCGCGTCGCCGGTGTTGTCCCTGCAAAAGAGGAAGACTTTGGCCGCGAGTTCCTGGACATGATCATTGCGGCACGCGTCGTTGATGGGGTGGATGGGGCGATCGAACACATCCGTAAATATGGCTCGAACCACACCGACTGCATCATGACTGAGGACGACGAGGCCGCCGACACATTCTTTAAAAGGGTCGACAGCGCGATCCTGATGCGGAATGCCTCGACCCAGTTCGCGGACGGAGGGGAATTCGGAATGGGCGCGGAAATCGGTATCGCCACAGGCAAGCTGCACGCGCGCGGACCGGTCGGTGCGGAGCAATTGACCAGTTTCAAATATATTGTCGAAGGCGACGGCACGATTCGGGCGTAACGGCAGACAAGAAAAAACCCGCCTTCGGGCGGGTTTGAAATCGTCATTGGTATTCGGTTGTCGTGGGAATCAAGCGCCCCAGGTGCGAACCGGACCGCTGTCCATATGAACAAAGTTCGACCGCGAATAACGACCGACACCGCCAGCTTTGACCGACAGGGCAGCTTGCGCCATCTGCTTTACGCTGCGCGAGGAAAGGCGCAGGTCGGCGGCTTTGCCTTTGATGTGATAGCTGTCTTTGGCGACCTTGCGGCTTTTGCTGCGGAGGTAAGCGTTTGTACGCGCGGTGCGGTAGCCCGATAGCAACTGGTATGGCTCTTCGGTTTCCAGCAGGTGATGTGCGGCGGCAATCAGGTCGATGTTCTTGATGTCGATTTCTGTTACGGCGTCTTCACGAACGTCACGCATGAAATAATTCAATTCGGCAAGGGCAGGCTTGATGTACTCGCCTTCGACCCAATAGACCGTGTCGATCATTTCTCCGGTTCGGCCTGAACGCATCTTGATCCGCCGAATATCGCCGGCACCTCGCAGGAACGCGGGAAGGCCTGCGTAAGACGGCGCTGCCGAAATCATTGCTATGCCGGTAAATGCGCCCAAAAGTGAGCGGCGGGTCAACTTGGAGCCGTTGTTGCTATGCATAAATCTTGCCTGTCCCGTTTGACTGCGTCTGATGTCTTGGCCAGTTTTGTGACCTTTTCTAACATTTCAAGAAATGCCAATTGAGGATTTTATGCCACAAAGCGATTCGTTCTCCAAGGGTAAACTTTTTTGGGTGGCGAATTTTTGCTTATAAGTTATGTGCTTACAGGCCGAATCAAAGCGGGTGCAAATGATCTCGGTTTGTTCGCGAAAAAGTTCACGGAATCTGACCGTTTCGGCAACAATCTGCCGAAGAATTGATTGGACTGTCATCCGAGATTAAGGAAAGGTGCCTTTAACTAAAACAAAAGAGGCGCACCAGAGAGACGAGCATGTTTAAAAATTTATTGATTATGGCCAGGACGCTGGCGATTTCGGCAGCGTTGGCGAGTGTTTTTACATCCAATACGGTTTCCGCCCAGCCTGCCGTGAATCAGTATATAGCCGAGACGGTTTCAGGCTTAGCGGCGTCTGACAAGGCGATCAAATCCTTTTACGCCGGTCGCAACTACGAACCCATGTGGGTCGGCAGAGAGAACCGGTCGCGAAGTAAAGCGCTGATTGACGCGCTTGAGCAATCCGGCGATCACGCGCTCCCGACAGCGACCTACCGGGCCGCGGAACTTGACGATGCGTTGAATGGATCCCGTACGGCAGAACAAGAGGCCGTGGCCGAGGTTATCGCCTCGAAAGCATTTTTGCGTTACGCTCAGGATATCAGTTCCGGTGTGCTGAATGCCGGCAGACTCGACAAGAATATTGCCGTGCGGCAGCGGCGCCTGAACGAAACCTCTTTGCTGGAAGCAATGTCCCAAAGCACGGGGCCTGCGTTCATCGAGGCGCTTGCACCGAGCAATCCGGAGTATCGGCGTTTGGTGGATGAGCGTAAAACGCTCTCCCGCCTGATAGCGCGTGGCGATTTTGGTCCGCAACTTCCACTTTCGACACTGAAACCCGGAATGACCAATGGCAATGTGCAGATCTTGCGCGAACGGCTATCGGCCATGGGTTATGGTAATCTGGGCAATAGCGCGGAGTTTGACGACCGTTTGTTCCGGGCGGTCCAGATGTTTCAATTCGACCACGGGTTGAACACCGATGGCATCGTCGGAAGGACCACGATCGAATTTGTAAACATCACGCCACAGGACAGGATGATCAAGGTAATGGTCAACCTGGAGCGTCAGCGCTGGCTGAACTTCGAACGTGGCGCGCGGCATATCGTGGTCAATATCCCCGATTTCACGGTTGGAATGTATGACAACGGCAAAGTGACTTTCACATCCCGTGTCGTCGTCGGTGTAACCCGCAAGGACCAAACGCCAGAGTTCTATGACGAGATGACCCATATGGTTATCAACCCGACCTGGCACGTACCCGCTTCGATCGCCGGCAAGGAATACCTGCCGATCCTGCAGGAAGACCCCGGTTTTCTGAGCCGTCAGAATATGAAGATGTTCAACGACGAGGGTATGCAGGTAAATCCGGCAAGTCTGGATTTGACTGCATATAGCGAGAAGAATTTTCCCTACAACATCAAACAGCAGCCGGATCCCGGAAACGCGCTTGGTCTGGTCAAGTTCATGTTCCCGAACCGGTTCAACATCTATCTGCACGACACGCCGTCCAAGAGCCTTTTCAGCAAGGATCTCAGGACTTTCAGCCACGGTTGTATCCGCGTTCAGAAGCCCTTCGAATTCGCTTACAGGCTGTTGGAGCGGCAGACATCCGACCCTCAGGGCTTTTTCAAGCGCTATCTGGACACGGGTCAGGAAACCTACGTGAACCTGGACAGAAAAATTCCGGTCTACGTCACATACAGCACCGCGTTTGTTGATGAAGACGGAAAGGTGAATTATCGTGCAGATGTTTATGGTCGCGATGTGATTGTCATTAATGCCCTGTCCAAAGCAGGGGTGGCAATGCAGGCGGCGCGCGGGTAAAACTCTGGGTTAACGCGTTACGGGGCGCCGAATCCGGCGTCCCTTTTTTGTCAGAGGTCCCGAATGGAAAGCTACACCATAAAGCAGGTTGCCGAAGCCATTGGCGCGGATTTCGACGGCGATCCTGACTGCGTCATCGCCTGTGTTGCGGAACCCGCCAACGCGGGACCGGACGCGCTGGCCTTGGCCATGGAGCCTAAATACGGCGAAGACCTGAAGGCTTCCAGCGCCCGCGCAGCCGTCGTCTGGCCCGGCGCGGACTGGCAGTCTATGGGGTTGCTGGCGGTTATTTATGCACCGCGGTCGCGTTATGTTCTGTCCGGTGTAAGCGAATTCTTCGAGAAACGTTTGGAAATTCCCGAGGGCATCCACCCGACCTCGATCATTGATCCTACAGCCGTGATCGGCAAGAACGCCGCGATCGGTCCATTCGTCATTATCGGAGCACGTGCCGTTATTGGTGAGAATGCCCGGATCGCGTCGCATTGCTCGATTGCCGAAGATGTGCGGATCGGGAAAAACCCGTTGCTATATTCCGGTGTCCGCATCGGGGCACGTGTCGAAATCGGTGACGGTTTCATCTGCCAGCCGAATGCCGTGATAGGCTCTGACGGATTTTCTTATGTGACACCGAAACCGGGCGCTATCGAGGAGGCTAAGTCCTCGGGCAGGATTTCGGAACTGGGAAAAACGCAAGGGTTTGTACGGATCAACTCGCTCGGTTCAGTGGTGCTGGGTGATCGCGTGGAAGTGGGTGCAAACTGCACTATCGACCGTGGGACAATCGCGAACACCGAAATCGGCGACGGAACGAAGCTGGATAATCAGGTTCAGGTCGGACATAACGTCCGGGTAGGGCAAAACTGCTTGTTGTGCGGTCAGGTGGGTATTGCGGGTAGCACCGTGGTCGGGGACCGGGTGGTCCTAGGCGGTCAGGTCGGTGTCGCGGACCATTTGACCATCGGGTCCGACGTGATCGCTGCCGGAAAATCCGGCATTTCCAGCAATGTCCCTTCGGGCCGCGTGATGATGGGGAGTCCGGCCATGCGCATGGACCTGAACGTCGAAGCCTACAAGGCATTGCGGCGGTTGCCGCGGCTGGTTGCCAAGGTCGCAGAACTGGAGAAAATCGTTTCCAAAAATGGTGAAACTCGGTAAGCACGCGAAAGTCCGGTTTTTGCATGGAATGTATCGTGTCCTTTGAAGACAGAATTATAGGCATCATTGCAGAACTAGCGCTTCTGGAGCGTGGGGACGTCTCCATGGATTCGACGCTCGAGGATCTGGGAGTGGACAGCATGACCTTTGTGGAGGCCGTATTCGCACTCGAGGAGGCCTTTGAAATCGACATTCCCTTTAACGCGAACGAACCTCAGGCGTCAGACTTCGATATCTCGTCGGTCCGGTCCATCGTGGATGGCGTAGCCCGACTCGTCGCCGCGAAAACGGAATAGGGCCGATGCGTCGAGTTGTCATCACAGGGCAGGGCGCGGTCAATGCTCTGGCCCTGTCTGCGTCAGGTACGATCGAAGCGATGCAGGCTGGCCGTTCAGGCATCGGTCCGATGGAATTCGAAGGCGTCGAGCGCCTGTCGATCCGGATAGGCGCACAGATCGGGAATTATGATGAAAACGAGCACTTCGACCGCCAGCAATTGACACTCTACGATCCGTTTACCCAATTTGCCTTGATCGCGGCAAAAGAGGCGATCGCGCAATCCGGCCTGAAATTCGACGACGGGGAACTCTCCGAAAGATCGGGCGTCGTGCTTGGTACTGCCGGCGGCGGATTGAGTACGCAGGATGCAAATTTTCGCGCTCTGTATCAGGACGGCAAGAACAGGGTGCATCCCTTTGTAGTCCCGCGCCTGATGAACAGCGCTGCCGCCTCTCATATTTCCATGACATATAAACTGCGGGGCCCGACATTCACCATGGCCACAGCTTGCGCTTCGTCCAATCATGCAATGGGCCACGCATTCCAGATGGTCCGGTCTGGCATGGCACAGGTTATGGTGACCGGCGGAACAGAAAGCATGCTGAACCTGGGTGGGATCAAGGCATGGGAAGGTCTGCGGGTGATGTCGAAAGACGGTTGCCGACCCTTTTGCGCCACTCGCAACGGTATGGTGCAGGGCGAAGGCGGCGCGATATTTGTCTTCGAGGATTTCGAGCATGCGCGCGCGCGCGGAGCGGAAATCATTTGCGAGGTCAAGGGTTTCGCAATGAGCTCTGACGCCGGAGATATCGTGATGCCTGATGCCGGCGGTGCCGCGCGGGCGATATCCGGCGCACTAAGGGATGCCGGTCTGAACGCGGAGGACGTGGGCTATGTCAACGCACATGGTACAGGCACGACTGCCAATGACCGGACCGAGGTCAAGGCGCTCCGCAAAGTGTTCGGCGACCACACTGGCAAGCTCATGGTGTCTTCGACCAAGTCTATGCACGGGCACCTGATCGGCGGGACGGGGGCGGTCGAACTACTGGCCTGCATCTCGGCACTGAAGCATGGTGTCGTGCCGCCGACGATCGGGTTTGAGAGGCCCGACCCCGAATGCAATATCGATTGCGTTCCGAACACTGCCCGCGAAGCCAAGGTGACGGCGGCGCTTAGCAATGCCTTTGCTTTCGGTGGACTGAACGCCGTTATTGCGCTGACTGCGGTTTGAATGGAAACAGGCCCCAAGTTTGCACATGGGGCCTGCTTTTGAATAGTCCGGATCGCTCTCGGCCCTAATTTTCGGAAAGAGCTGTCCATGCGTCCGTAAACCCGTCCAGAGGCAACTTCAGCGCCAGCGGATTTTCCGGAGCTGCCAAGGCAACGATTGTGAATGTTCCGACCTTGCCGTTTTTCATGAAATCTATTTCCTCGGCGCTGAAGCCGAAGCGGGCAACACAGCCGCCACGGTCGCACCAATTGAAATTGTAGCGTCGCGCGCGGTCTGAATCGATGCTATAGGCAATCCCGCGGGTCAGCAGCGTAGCCAGCGGCGAAACGAAGGTCACACCAGCCTTGGCTTCCTGGCCTTCGGGAAGCGCGACAATGCTGATTTCGGCCGTCGGATTGCCGCTGTCGTCCTTGATTAGTTGATACAGGCTGCAATTTTCCCCGCTTTCCAGCTTGATGCATCGGATTTCCCAAGCGCCGAAGGTCGATTTGACATATGGGCCTTTGGCCGGTTCCTTGGCGACCGGAAAAGTCTCTTCGCCGGCAGGTTTCTGTTCCGGTTCTTTGGCGGCGTCCTGGGCCATCGACGTGCTTGCCAGCAGCAGGGAGGTCAGGATGATGGTAACGCGCATAAAATACTTCATTTGATAACCTGTAATTCATTCGTTTCAGGCAGACTAATACCTGTATGCTGGCCCGATGTCAGGGACTATTTTCGCGTCGGCAAATAACTGCAAAATAATTGGTTCTCGGCAGAAAAAGAAAAGACACACCTTGGTGTGCCTTTTCTTGCCATTTTGGCTCTCCCCGTCGGACCAGCCGACTTATCGCCGAACGCTATGTCAGAACGCCTTTTTCGTCAACCGTTTTCAGAGGAGGTTTTCTGATCACATTAAATGCGCAAGCGTATAAAAAATTAGCATTAATTATACGGCGGTAGGATGCCGATGCCACGAATCCTTGCCATTGCCTAGATCATGGGCATGATTAAGGGAGAAGTCCCGAGCAAGGAAGAAACATGTCAGAGATTGATCGTCTATTTATCGGTGGTGGCGGAAAAGAATACCGTGAGCCTCAGCATCTGATTCTCAAATACGCAAACCGGCACGGGCTGATTGCCGGCGCGACAGGCACAGGGAAAACCGTCACCCTGCAAATTCTTGCCGAGAGCTTTTCGAGCGCCGGCGTCCCGGTTTTCCTGTCGGACGTCAAGGGCGATTTGGCGGGCCTTGCCAAGGCCGGATCGCCCGAGGCGAAGTTGCACGAGGCATTTACCAGCCGCGCCACCACGATCGGGTTCGACGATTACGGCTACGAAGCATTTCCGGTTACGTTCTGGGACCTGTTCGGTGAAAAGGGACATCCTGTCCGGACCACGATCACAGAGATGGGGCCGCTATTGCTGGCCCGCCTGATGGAGCTTACCGAGGCGCAGGAAGGTGTCCTGAACATTGCGTTCCGCGTTGCGGACGAGCAGGGGCTGGCCTTGCTCGACCTAAAGGATTTGCGTGCGATGCTGATCTGGTTGGGCGAGAATTCCGACGAGATTTCCCTGCGCTACGGCAATGTCGGCACCGCGTCTGTGGGTGCCATTCAGCGGCGTCTTCTTGTGCTGGAAAATCAAGGTGCCGCTGCATTTTTCGGCGAACCGGCGCTCGGACTTACCGATCTGATGACGACGACGCCGGGCGGTCAAGGCCGGATCAACATTCTTGCGGCGGACAAGCTGATGGGGTCGCCACGCCTCTATGCCACATTTCTATTGTGGATACTGTCCGAGTTGTTCGAGACCCTGCCGGAAGTCGGCGATCCGGACAAGCCAAAGCTGGTATTCTTTTTTGACGAGGCGCACCTTCTTTTCGACGATGCGCCCAAGGCGCTGCTCGACAAGGTGGAACAGGTCGCGCGCCTGATCCGGTCCAAGGGGGT
>JAHEFH010000044.1 GCA_024640245.1 Paracoccaceae bacterium
CCCATAGACGTGCCGCAGCAACCGGAACAGCGTGTCAAAAACAATCACTGGCCGCGCGTTGCCGATATGAGCGCGGTCATAGACCGTCGGCCCGCAGACATACATGCGCACATTATCCGGATCCAAAGGTTGAAAAACCTCTTTCCGGCGCGTCTTGGTGTTATACAGCTTTATTTCAGTCATAGTCTCTCACACGGGCTTGTCCCCGCGGGCCTATCACTTTGTCAAAGTTTTGAAAATAAGAGAACGGCCCGCTTGAGATTTCAGCAGGTAATAATAATGCAGCAGATGATGCATGTCCGTTTCATTGCATGCATCTAACCCCTTTCCCGCCGGTTTCGCAAGAAGCAACTTGCGGCCCCCCAGCAGGTGTTCCAATCTGTCGGCAAGCAGGAGGTCCCTCATGAAATACAGCGATTACAAAAAATGGTCGGCGCGTGCCAATAACTGGATCGACGGTTATTTCAGGACACTGAAAGACAGACCGGTACGGGCGCAGACCAAACCCGGCGACATCACGAAACAGATCGCCGCCGCGCCGCCGGAAACAGCCGAAGACATGGAAGTCATCCTCTCGGATTTCGAACGTATCATCCCTGACGGCATGACCCATTGGCAGCATCCGCGCTTCTTTGCCTATTTCCCGGCCAACGCCGCGCCCGCCTCGATGATCGCGGAGCAACTTGCCAATGCAATGGCAGCGCAGTGCATGCTTTGGCAGACCTCTCCGGCCGCGACGGAACTGGAAACGGTCATGGTAGGCTGGCTGCGCGACGCACTCGGCTTGCCCAAGGAGTTTCAGGGCGTCATTCAGGACAGCGCCTCGTCTGCCACCCTGTCGGCGGTTCTGACCATGCGCGAGCGGTCACAGGCGTTTCAGGGCAACCGGACTGGATACGCCGGCGCGGTGCCGGCTCGGATCTATTGCTCCGAACATGTCCACAGCTCCATAGACAAGGCTGCGTGGATTGCCGGGATCGGTCAGGAAAATCTGGTGAAAATTCCAACCGGCGCGAGTCATTCCATGCGTCCGGACGCGTTACGGGCCGCAATCGATCAGGACAGAGCCGCGGGATTGCAACCGGCCGGCATCGTGCTTTGCATTGGCGGCACATCCATCGGCGCGTCCGACCACCTGCCCCCCTTGATCAGGATCGCGCGTGAAGAAGGACTGTATATCCACCTTGATGCAGCATGGGCAGGCAGCGCGATGATATGCCCCGAATTTCGCGAAATCTGGGATGGGGTGCAGGATTGTGACAGCGTTGTCTTCAATCCGCACAAATGGTTGGGCGCGCAGTTCGATTGTTCGGTCCAGTTCTTGCGCGACCCGACCGACCAGATTCTGACTCTCGGCATCAAGCCGACCTATCTACACACCCACGGACATGATGACATCATCAACTATTCCGAATGGACCGTACCATTGGGCCGACGGTTCCGGGCGCTGAAAATCTGGTTCCTGATCCGCGCCTACGGGCTGGATGGCCTGCGCAGACGCATCCGAAACCACATCGACTGGGCCGCTGAGTTGGAAGCGAAGTTCCGCCACGATCCGGAATTCACCGTTATCACGCCTTGCCACTTCTCGCTGTTCACCTTCCAGTTCACACCGGCTGGCAAGGATGCCGACGAATTCACCTCCGCTCTGCTAGAGGCGATCAACGATGACGGGCGGATTTATCTGACCCAGACGCAGCATCAGGGAAAGTTCGTCATTCGCATGCAGGTAGGACAGTTCGACTGCACACGAGAGGATGTTATGGTGGTTTATGATGTGGCCAGGGAACTCGGCGCAAAACTTCACAAGAGACTTTAAGATGAGATTTTTACAGATTGTTTTTATTGTATTATTATTAATTGTTAACGCAGTACACGCACAGGATTTTCCTGCTCCTCGCACACCTTTTGTCAGCGACCACGCTGACCTTATCGACACAGAGACAGAGGCCAGAATATCCACAGAATTGCGCCGACTACGGCAGGAACGCGGTACCGAAATGGCGGTGGTCACTATCGAGAGCCGCGCAAGGTACGCAGGAAACACCTCTCTAGAGGCCTTCGCGACGGGCCTGTTCAATGACTGGGCTATCGGCAATGCGGCCCGCAACGACGGAATCCTGTTTCTGGTCTCACGCGACGACCAGGAAACACGTGTCGAACTCGGTGCAGGCTACGCGCCAGTCTATGATGACCGAATGAAGACGGTAATAGACCACACAATCATCCCCCATTTCAGGTCCGGAGACTTTTCAGCAGGCATTGAGGCAGGCGTGCTGGAAATCATCAAGCGCACCGATTCCGCTTTCGTGGACCAGCCGATCAAAAACCAAAGCTGGTTCAGCGCCAACAAGGGCCTTCTGGTCTTTGGTTTGGCGGCAGTCCTGATCGGATTTCTGGTATTTCGCAACCGGCTTCTGGATGCGATGCAGAGCCGCCGCCGCTGCCCGACCTGCGGGCAACGCACTTTGTCGGTGAAACGAAGTTCGCCGAAAGAACCGGATCTTGAAGTCGACGGGATCGAAGAGCGCATTGTTTGGTGCAGCAACTGCGACTTCCGCCAGCAAACCCGTCGCAGCCTGCCGCGCAAAAGACTGTCCACCGGCACTGGTTCCTTCGGCGGCGGCCGCTCCGGGGGTGGCGGTGCCAGCGGCCGCTGGTAATGACCCGAAACCGACATGAATGCGCCGCTTACAATGCAGACAACCGGCACAACCCGTACTTAATTGAAGGAGCCTGCAAAGTTTTACGCCCTTAAAGGGACGCTCATGGTCGAACTCGACTGGATGACACGTTTGAAAGACCGGACTATTGGCGCTTGCCGTGGTCGCGCAGCAAGGGGCTCGCCTGACCGGATTTAACAGATATTCCGTTGAATCCCGAAAGGAGCACTCCATGAATCAAATGACAAACAGACGCGCCGGCGGTCGATCCGCACGGGTGGCGATGCGCAATGCTCCCCTGACGGACGACATCCGTCCTGTACGTCCCGGCCTTTCCGGCGGCACGTATAAGCCGCTTTCTAACGGAGATGTCCTGCGCATCCACCAAGCAGCACTGGACGCGCTGGAGCAGATCGGGCTGGCAGATGCGCCTGAAAGCGGCATCGAGATATTGACCGGCGCTGGTGCATTGCTTGGCGATGACGGTCGTATCCGGTTTCCCCGCGCACTCGTGGAAGAAACTCTGGCCAACGCGGCAAAACGGGTCACGCTCTACAGTCGCGACGGCAAGCACGATCTGGAACTCTGGGGCGACCGAGTGCACTACGGGACGGCGGGTGCGGCGGTTCATCTGGTCGATGTCGAGAGGAATGAGTACCGAGAGTGCACGGTGCAGGACCTATACGATGCCGCCAAGATCGTGAACCGGCTGGACAATGTGCATTTCTTCCAGCGCCCGATGGTTTGTCGCGATATCGCAGACAACTTCGATATGGACGTCAACACGATCTATGCCTGTTGTCAGGGCACCACCAAGCACATCGGAACCAGCTTCACCGATCCATCCTTCATGCCAGGCGCGTTCGAGTTGATTTACGAAATCGCGGGCGGTGAGGCCGCTTTTCGCGCGCGCCCATTCATATCCAACTCCAACTGTTTTGTGGTGCCGCCCATGAAATTCGCCACCGAAAGCTGCAAGGTGATGGAGGCCTGCATACGCGGCGGTATGCCGGTTCTGCTGCTCTCCGCCGGTCAGGCAGGTGCCACAGCCCCCGCCGCCATCGCGGGTGCTATCGTACAGGCGGTTGCGGAATGCCTCGCCGGTCTTGTCTATGTAAACGCCATATCGCCAGGATATCCGGCGATATTCGGCACTTGGCCGTTCGTTTCGGACCTGCGCACCGGCGCAATGTCCGGCGGCTCCGGCGAGCAGGCCCTGCTGAGCGCCGGTTGCGCCCAGATGCACAAGTTCTATGGCCTTCCGGGTGGTGCCGCAGGAGGCATCGCCGATGCAAAGATGCCCGACATGCAAGCTGGCTACGAACAGGCCCATTCCAACGTGATGGCAGGCCTTGCCGGCCTCAATATGGTCTATGAGGCTGTCGGCATGCACGCCTCCCTTCTGGGGTTCTGCCTCGAAAGCCTGATCATCGGTGATGACCTGCTGGGCCAATCCCTGCGCTGCGTCCGCGGGATAGAAGTGACCGAAGATAGCATATCTCTGGAAGCGATCCGTTCCGTATGCCTTGACGGGCCGGGGCATTACCTGGGCCACGGGCAGACACTGGACCTGATGCAAAGGGATTATGTCTATCCGACCCTTGGCGACCGCAGCAGCCCGAAAGAGTGGGTTGAAAACGGAAGGCCAAATCTGGTTGCGAAGGCCACAAGATTGAAGAACGAGATCCTCAAGACTTCGTCGGCGGCCTCTTTCAGCCCCGCACTGGACAGGCGCATACGCGAAAAATTCAATATCCACCTTCGACCGAAGTAACCCGATCGGCGTTCACATCGTTTTCAATCCGGTGTTACGCAACAGTATTCCGGCTTTCGCATTTCCGTCTCGTGCTCTAGTGTCGGAGCGAAATTCATAGGAGGCAAGACTATGGGCGGGATCGTTGTAATCGGGGCTGGTCAGGCTGGCGCGACTCTGGTCGAAAAGCTGCGCGCCAATGGCTATGAGGACAAGATCACCCTGATCGGTGAAGAGCCCCACCTGCCCTACCAGCGCCCTCCTCTGTCGAAAAAATACCTGCTGGGCGAAATGGAACAGGAGCGCTTGCATCTGCGGCCTGAAAATTTTTACGATGAAAACCGGATCGACCGCATTCTCGGGCGGACCGCCACCGGAATTGACCGCAAAACAAAGACCGTCACCCTGTCGGACGGCACCAAGGTTTCCTATGATAAACTGGCGCTCACCACAGGTTCGGTTCCGCGTCTGCTGCCTGCAAAACTGGGCGGTGACCTGAAAAAAGTGTTCGCGGTCCGCACCCTTGCGGACGTTGACGCTATGGCGGCCTCCTTTGCAAACGGCGGTCATGTCCTGATTATCGGCGGCGGTTATATCGGGCTGGAGGCGGCCGCGGTGGCCGCGACAAAGGGCCTGCAGGTAACGCTGGTAGAGATGGCGGACCGTATCCTCCAACGGGTTGCTGCGCCGCAAACGTCGGACTATTTCCGCAAGCTGCACAAGGGCAACGGCGTCGCGATTCTAGAAGGCGTCGGACTCGACCACCTGAAAGGCGAGACAACGGTCAGCGGCGCGGTGTTGTCCGACGGGTCGGAACTGGCGGTAGATTTCGTCATAGTCGGTATCGGGATTCAGCCTGCTACCGCACTAGCGAAACAGGCCGGCCTTAAAATCGACAACGGAATCGCTGTGAGTGAAAGTGGCCTGACATCCGACCCTGATATATTTGCCGCCGGCGACTGCTGCTCGTTTCCCTATCGTGGCAAACGCATCCGGCTGGAAAGCGTTCCGAACGCCATCGATCAGGCAGGTATCGTCGCCGAGGCGATGCTTGGCAGGCCTATCACTTATCAAGCTAAACCGTGGTTCTGGTCTGACCAGTACGATGTGAAATTGCAGATCGCGGGCCTGAACGCAGGATATGACAAGACCGTCGTCCGAATGGGCGAACGCCCAGGTTCGCAATCCGTCTGGTATTTCCTTAGCGAAGAGCTGCTGGCCGTGGACGCCATGAACGACCCGCGCGCCTATATGACTGGAAAGCGGTGGATCGAGGCAGGACAATCGCCTGCCCCCGACGATATCTCCAATCCGGATATCGAATTGAAAGCCATCACGGTCAAACCGAACGCCTAGCCACAGGCGCGTTTCAGATTTTTTCCAGCTTGTCGCGGATCAGGTCGGCGAGCGTCTCCGGCTTTGCTTTTTTCTTCAGATTCCGCTTACCCTTTTCCACGTCCTCATCGGACAGGATCGTACCACGGCGTATATCCATCAGGACGCTCAGATAGGGCGGCGTGAACTCTGGGTGGCCCTGCACCGTCAGGGCAAATCCCGGATACCAAACCGCCGCGTTTTCACAGAAGTCGGACGAGCCGATCCGTTTGGCCCCTTCAGGAAGGCTTTCTATCTGGTCCTGATGATAAGACTGGATCGCAATGCTTTCAGGCTTTTCGCCCAGTTCTTCGGGCCAATCTTCAGTGCCGTATTCGATCACTCCAAGACCCCAGCCCTTGTCGGACTTTCGCACCGTACCGCCGAGCGCTTGTGCGATGATCTGGTGACCAAAACAGATGCCTACCATCTTGCGACCGGCGTCGCGGACGGATCTGATGAACGTCTCGAGCGGCGCGATCCACGCGTGATCTTCGTAAACCGCGAACTTCGATCCGGTTATGATCCAAAGGTCACAGGATGATGGATCGTCCGGCAACTCTCCGTCCAGCACGGCGTAGCTTGTGAACTCCGCCTCCAGCGGTGCCAGCCAATTCCTTACCATTTCGGGGTAATCCCCGAACTTGCCGCCCAGCTCTTCCGGCGGGCGGCCCGTTTCAAGGATGCCGACCCGCAACTTCTTGTTCTCACTCATAATGCAATCTCTCTGATCAGATCCGGTCGCGCTCACAGACGCCCAAGATAGGCTCGGTATTCTTCCGGCGTGATAACGGTGGTCAGAATTCCGATCTCGTTCTTGCGGAGTTCCGTATAGACCTTGCAGAACATGTCACCAAAAAGGTATTTCGCGAATTCCGACTTTTCAAATGCCTGCACGGAAGTAATCCAATCATGCGTCAGGGGTGCCGCTTCGATTGCATCGGGATGATCGACCGGCAAGGGCAAATCCGGCTTGTGATCCAACCCGTACAGGATACCGCCCAGAACGGCGGCAAGCGCCAGATATGGGTTTACGTCGGCCCCGCAGATGCGATGTTCCAAGCGTGCGCCCTTGCCCATCGTGTCAGGCAGACGGATCGACGCTCCGCGATGGTCATATCCCCAGTCGGGCGAGGATGGCGCAAAGTTGCCTGGCTGGAATCGCCGGTAGGAATTCATATGCGGAGCAAAGATCGCCTGCATTTCGCGCATCGTGTGAAGAACGCCGCTAACAGCCGACCACAGATTTTCTGACAATTCCTCCTCTGAATCGCCACTGAAGACGTTGTTGCCATCCTCGTCGATCAGGCTGGCGTGGATATGCATTCCATTGCCGGGTTGATCGGCGTAGGGCTTTGCCATGAAGGTTGCTTCCAGACCGTGGCTACCCACAACACCGCGCACAAGACGCCGGAACATCAGGGCTGTATCACCTGCATCAAGAACATCTTCTGTGTGGTGGAAATTCACCTCGAACTGGCCCGGACCATATTCGGCGATCAGGGTATCCGTCTCCAGGCCCTGCGCTTTTGCGACTTCCAGGATTTCGCTCAAAATATCCTCGAACCGGCCACAGACTTCCAGATCGTAGTTCTGCGCAACCGGAGAACGGTCCGGAGCTTCCGGCGCCTCGGTTTCAGTTTCTCGCGGCTGGATGATGTAGAATTCCAACTCGGTTGCTACCACTGGACGCAATCCGCGCGCAGCAAAGCGTTTTAGAACACTCTCAAGCTGTCTGCGCGGGTCGAGCATGCTGATCTCGCCGGACGGGTCTTCCTCGTCGACCATTCCGACTTGAACTTGCGCAACGTTACCCTCGGCCCACGGCACCGGACGAAGGGTCTCCGGGATCGGAACCAGTGTGCCGTCGGGATCGCCTGCATCGCTGCCGAAACCGGTCTCGTTGACTTCTTCGCCCAGAATGTTGGGGGCGTAGGTCGACAGCGGCAACCGCACAGATGCGTTCGCCAACTTCTCAGGGTGATTGCCCGGCAGCCACTTGCCGCGCAGAATCGAGTTGATATCACCCAGCATCAGCTCGATGCGGTCCGGGGTGCCAAATTTTGCACAATAACTTTCATACTCTTTTAAAAACGCGGAGTTCATTGGTCTGCTTTCTGCTCTTCGTCCCTGCGGCGGGTTATCGACCGTTTTGAGATCAGCGACGCTGTTATCACGCCTACTGTTACGATTGAAATCATAATCGTTGAAAGTGCGTTAATCTCAGGGCTGACCCCCAGCCGCACGGCGCTGAAGATTTTTATGGGTAGGGTCGTCGATGACGGTCCCGATGTGAAAGATGCTATCACCAGATCGTCCAGTGACAGGGTAAAGGCAAGCAACCAGCCGGAAATGACGGCGGGTGCGATAATTGGCAAGGTAACACTGCGGAACGCATCAAACGGTGTGCACCCCAGATCCAGCGCGGCTTCCTCGATCGACCGATCAAAAGACACAAGACGCGAAGAGACCACGACGGAAACGTAACAAAGCGAAAATGTTGTATGCGCCAGAACGATGGTGGTAACGCCCCGATCCAAACCGATCGAGATGAACAGCAGCAGCAACGAAAGGCCGGTAATAACTTCCGGCATAACCAGCGGTGCATATATCATGCCGGTAAACAGGGTGCGACCCATGAACCGCCCTCCGCGCACCATCACATAGGCCGCCATCGTGCCTAGCACGGTGGCAAAAGTGGACGACAGGATTGCAACCTGGATCGTCACCTTCGCAGCATCGAGAAATGCCTCGTTCTTGATCAGTTCACCATACCACTTGGTGGAAAATCCAGCCCAGACCGTCACCAGCTTGGATTCATTGAAGCTGTAGATAACCAAAATCACAATCGGGATGTACAGGAACGCGAAACCCAGCGTAAGCGAGGTCGCGTTGAACCAGGAGAACCTGCGGTTCATAGCTCAAGCTCCTTGTTCTTCTCTTCGTTGCGCTGGAACAGAATGATCGGAATTACCAGCAACAACAAAAGAATGACCGCCACGGATGAGGCAACTGGCCAGTCGCGGTTGTTGAAGAACTCTTCCCACAACACCTTGCCGATCATCAACGTCTGCGAACCGCCCAGCAGCGAAGGAATAACGAACTCACCCAAAGCCGGAATAAATACCAGGAAACAGCCTGCAATCATGCCCGGCCGAGACAAGGGAATCGTCACCAGCCAGAAGGACGAAGTGCGTGTACAACCGAGGTCTTCGGCGGCCTCCAACAGGGATGCATCCATTTTTTCCAACGTGGAATAGATCGGCAAAACCATGAATGGAAGATAGGTGTAGACGATGCCGATATAGACCGCCAATTCAGTATTCATGATCGAGAGGGGTTCGTTAATCACCCCTATCCACATGAGGAACTGGTTAAGGAAGCCTTCGGTGCTGAGGATCCCGATCCAGGCATAGACCCGGATCAGGAAGCTGGTCCAGAACGGAAGAATTACCAACATCATCAATGTCGGGCGCCATTCATCCGACGCACGTGCCATACCGTAGGCGATCGGGAAACCGACAACCAGAGTCGCCAGCGTCGAAATGATCGCGATCTTGAGGCTGGACGCATAGGCCTTCCAGTAGAGGTCGTCCTCCGTCAAAAAGACGTAGTTCTCGATATCCAGTTTGGAAAAGAATTGTTTTAACGCCTCCCAACCGCCGGAAAAATCCAATGTCGGCGTGTAGGGCGGTATCGAGATTGCCGCATCGGACAACGAAATCTTCAGGACGATGATGAATGGCACGAGGAACAGAGCCCCGAGCCAAAGGTAGGGCACAGCGATCAGAAACAGTCTGCGAATGTTCATATTAGGCCCCCCTGCTCAACTCGTTAGGACAACACCGGCGGTGTCGGTCCATGACAGCCAAACCGTGTCTTCCCAAGTGAAGCTACGCCGCGCGAGCCGCCGGTTGTTCGCGGTTTGGGCCTTGATGGACTGCCCGTCTGGCAACTCGACATGGTAGGTTGAGATGTTTCCAAGATAGGCGATGTCGAGAATCCGGCCTTTGACCGCATTCGCGGCATCTTTGGGGCGCTCGGCCGTAATTGCCACTTTTTCGGGCCTGATCGCATAGAAGACTCTGGATCCGGCGGTCAGGGGCGTACTACAGGCGGCTCGAATGGCCGGTTGGCCCTCTGCCCACTGGATTTCATAACGGTCGTCGCCCAGAGGTGTCGCAGTGCCTTCTATGATTTTCACTTCGCCGATAAAGTCCGCGACATAAACCGAATTCGGCGTTTCATAGATCTGAGCGGGGGTCGCGACCTGCACCAATTTGCCCTCGTCCATCACGGCAACGCGGCTGGCGACAGTCATTGCCTCTTCCTGATCATGGGTCACGATCACAAAGGTTGTTCCGGTCTTTTCCTGGATATCCATCAGCTCGAACTGGGTTTCCTGGCGGAGCTTCTTGTCCAGCGCCCCCAACGGTTCGTCCAGCAGCAGCAACTTCGGCGCTTTGGCGAGCGAACGGGCCAAGGCCACACGTTGCCGCTGACCGCCTGAAATCTGGTGCGGCTTGCGCGCCGCGAATTTGTTCAGCTTGACCAGCGTGAGCATTTCCTCAACACGGCCCGCAATCTCTGATTTCGGCATATCGGACCGCTTCAGTCCGAACGCGATATTGTCGTAGACGGTCAGATGGGGAAAAAGAGCATAGGACTGGAACATCATGTTCACTGCCCGTTTATTCGGTGGAACCTTGGCAATGTCCTTGCCTTCCAGCAGGATCGTACCTTCAGTGGGCGTCTCGAACCCTGCCAGCATCCGCATAAGTGTCGTCTTGCCGCAGCCCGACGGACCGAGAAGCGCGAAGAACTCACGTTCAAAAATATCTAGATCGATATTGTCGATGGCCGTGAAAGACCCGAAACGCTTGGTTACGGATTTAAACTGAATGATCGGCTTTTGATCGGGATCGTCCCAAGGGGCGAAAACCGTCTCGCTCTTTTGCTGCGCCATGCTACCCTCTGTCCATCTGGCAGAAAACCCCGCGCCGCAGTGCGGCACGGGGCAATTATCACTTTATCCGATTTAGGTGCCGGATTTGACCTTTGTCCAGAGACGGGTAACAAAACGCTGCGTCTTCTGGTCGTAAGGTGTAGTTGTGTACAGGTTTTTCATGGTTTCGGCGTCAGGATAGATCGCTGTGTCGCCGATAACATCTTCCAGAAGGAACTCTTGCGAGGCCAGGTTACCGTTTGCATAGTACACATAGTTGGACGCATCCGCCATGTTGTGTGCGTCCAGAATAAAGTTCAGGAACTTGTGCGCTCCGGTCGGATTGGGTGCATCTGCCGGGATAGCCATCTGGTCGAACCACATCAGCGCGCCTTCCTTCGGAGCGTAGTACTCGATTTCAACGCCATTACCGGCTTCTGCCGCACGATCCCGTGCTTGCAGGATGTCACCGGACCAACCGAAAGCGACGCAAATGTCGCCGTTTGCCAAAGCGTTGATATATTCGGAACTGTGGAACTTTTGAACAAATGGGCTAACCGCTGTCAGGACCGGCTCCACTTTGGCGATGACGTCGGTATCCTGTGAATCCGGATCCTCACCGATATAGTTTAGCGCGGCTGGAATGATCTCGATCGGCGCGTCAAGGAAATGCACCCCGCAAGCCGCCAGCTTTTCCATATTTTCAGGATTGAAGATCAGATCGAGGGAGTTCACCGGCGCATCGTCGCCCAGCACTTCCTGAACCTTGTTGATATTCACACCCATACCCGTGGTGCCCCACATGTAGTTGATGGAGTACTCGTTGCCGGGGTCGTATTTCTCGGTACGGTCCATAACCACATCCCACCTGTTGGACAGGTTGGAGAGTTGTGCCGGATCAAGTTTCTGGAAAACACCGGCCGTGATCTGCCGCTGCAGAAAAGTAGCGGAAGGAACCACGACGTCATAGCCGCTGCCGCCTGCCAGAAGTTTCGTCTCAAGAACCTCGTTCGAGTCAAAAACGTCGTAGATCAGGTCAATTCCAGTTTCGGCCTCGAACTTTGCAAGCAGCGCTTCGTCGATATAGTCCGACCAGTTGTATACCCGCACCTCTTCGGCGAATGCACCGCCGGCATGCAAGGCCAGAACAGAGGCCATAATAATTCCTGATTTTTTCACTTTCACATCTCCCATGATGACAACTTAGGTTTATAGTTCTTAATATAGCATTTGATCAAAAAAAATGTCACAACTCAATACACTTCTTTAAATCAAGTTTCTTTTTGACTATCTTTGCCTACCAAAAAACGGCTTCTGCCATGAAAATAACAGCGGGGAAACAACGACATTGAACAATAATATCCGAAAAATCCCAAACCACGAGGTAACCTACCTGCAGATTCGCGATATGATTCTGTTCGGTGACTTGGCCCCGGGACAGTCCGTGACGATCCAGGGTCTTGCTGCTTTGCTGGGTGCAGGCGTAACCCCGATTCGTGAAGCGATCCGGCGCCTTACCGCCGAGGGTGCGCTGGAATTTCTCGGAAACCGACGCGTGTGCGTTCCTGAACTGACGCAAGCCCAACATGATGAACTGGAATTCGCGCGGCTCAGCATCGAGCCTGAAATTGCAAGAATTTCCATTAACAAATTGAATAGCAATGATATTGATGAACTTGAGGCGATTGATAAAACGCTAAACGAGGCGATCTTCAACGGTGATGTTCACGGCTACTTGCTCCAAAATCACAAATTTCATTTCACCCTTTACAACCATTCGGAGGCACGCATTCTGCTTGATATTGCTAATATGCTGTGGCTCCGTGCGGGGCCTTCTCTGCGTGTCGTTTGCGGACGTGTAGGAACCTATAACCTGCCCGACCGACACGAGCAGGCATTGGCGGCGATGCGCGCTCGCGACTCCGACGCCGTAGAGCGCGCGATCCGCGAGGATATCCGCCAAGGGATGGATCAGATCCGGCAGGCACAAAGTGGAGAGGGCGTTCCGCCGAAATTAATTGACAAGAAATAATATGATCATATTGTTTAAAGGATCGCCAGTACCTGTATAGCCAATTTGCATTGTGATTCCAATTCACGCGGGTGGCGAATCAGGTCGGACCTGAAGATGCCGGCAAGAACGCAACCAACGACCAGTAAAAACTGAAACGGTGATACAATGACCATCCCCACCCCTCGCGACTGGATAGACGAGCTACCGGCGGATTTTACCGAATACCGGAACGGGCGACGTATCGAGGAAGTGGAATGTATAATCCCCGACCTTGCCGGTATGTCGCGCGGCAAGTCCATGCCATCTTTCAAATTCACGCCGGACAGTACATTCTTTTTGCCTGTGTCGCTGTTCTATCAGACCATTACCGGCGACTACGTCGATATGGATATCGAGAACCAGTGGATGGAATCCGATATTATCCTTCGCCCGGACATGTCTACCGCCTCTGCGGTGCCTTGGGCAGATGACGTGACACTGCAGATCATCAACGATCTGGAATACCGCGACGGCTCACCTGTTCCGATTGCGCCGCGGAACATACTTAAGCGCGTTCTCAAACTCTACGCTAAAAAGGGATGGAAGCCGGTAGTCGCTCCAGAACTGGAATTCTACCTGACCAAGCCGAATATCGACCCCAATGAACCGATCGAGCCGCCAGTCGGCAGGACCGGGCGCAAAGGCGCAGGTCGTCAAGCCTATTCGATGGTCGCGGTCGATGAATACGGCCCGGTTATTGACACGATATTCGACTATGCCGAAGCACAGGGCCTGGCGATCGACACGGTTATCCAGGAAGGCGGCGCGGGCCAGATCGAGATCAACCTGCTGCACGGCGATCCGCTAAGGCTCGCCGATCAGGTGTTCTATTTTAAACGCGCCATCCGCGAGGCGGCTCTGGAGCACGGCATTTTTGCGACCTTCATGGCCAAACCGATGCGCGGCGAACCCGGCAGCGCAATGCACATACACCAGAGTGTCCTCAATATTAAAACCGGTGAAAATATTTTCACCGCTGCGGACGGATCGCCCACGGACGCGTTTCTGCATTTCATCGGCGGGTCGCAAAAACACCTGATGTCTGTTGTTGGACTGCTGGCACCCTATGTGAATTCCTACCGCCGTTACACAGCGGGAATGAGCGCGCCAACAAATCTGGAATGGGCCGCTGACAATCGGACTACGGGACTTCGCATTCCGACTTCGACGGTCGAAGCGCGGCGCGTGGAAAACCGCGTCATCGGCATCGACTGCAACCCCTATCTGGCAATCGCCGCCAGCTTGGCCTGCGGTTACCTTGGCATGATCAACAAGATCGAACCAAGACCTCCCGTTCAGGGCGAAGCCTATATGGGCGGCGCCGTCCTGCCGGACAATCTGGCCGACGCGCTAACTCTGTTCGAAGAGGACACGCTTATCTGCGAGACATTGGGCAAGGAATTCTGCACCCTTTTCATCGCCATCAAGACTGCCGAACTCGAAGAGTTCAAGCGCGAGATTTCACCCTGGGAACGCCAGCATCTGATGCTGAACGTCTGAGCAGCCCTACCCCCCTGAGGAACCATCGAATGAACAAGATCACAAACCATCTGCCGACAAAAGAGCTTCAGGCGCTTGATGCGGCACACCACATGCACCCATTCACCGCCGGGGCAGAACTCGCGGCCAAAGGCGCGCGCGTCATCACCAAGGCAAAGGGTGTCTTTCTAACCGATTCCGAGGGCAACGAAATCCTCGACGGCATGTCGGGCCTCTGGTGCGTCAGCATCGGCTATGGTCGGGAAGAACTTGCAAATGTCGCCGCCCAGCAGATGACGCAACTTCCCTATTACAATACATTTTTCCAGACCACTCATGTTCCGGCTATCGCCTTGTCGGCACGTCTGGCAGAACTTGCGCCCGGCGATCTGAACCATGTCTTCTTTGCCGGTTCGGGATCGGAAGCAAATGACACAAACATCCGCCTGGTCCGTCATTACTGGTCTGCCAAGGGCAAGCCGAGCAAGAAAGTCATCATCAGTCGCAAGAACGCCTATCACGGTTCGACCATGGGCGGCGCCAGCCTCGGCGGCATGAAACCCATGCACGAACAGGGCGGCCTGCCGATCCCCGATATCACCCATATCGACCAGCCCCACTGGTACGAAGAAGGCGGCAACAAGACGCCCGAGGAATTCGGGCTGGAGCGCGCGCGCCAACTGGAAGCGAAGATCAAGGAACTCGGGGAGGACAAGGTCGCGGCCTTTATCGCCGAGCCAATTCAGGGCGCGGGCGGTATCGTCATTCCGCCGACCACCTATTGGCCGGAAATCCAGCGCATCTGCGACAAATATGAAATCCTTCTGATCGCCGACGAAGTAATTTGCGGCTTCGGGCGCACCGGCAACTGGTTCGGTTGCCAATCGCTGAACATCCGCCCGCACATCATGACCGTCGCAAAGGGCCTTTCTTCCGGCTACGTGCCGATCGCGGCTTCCATCGTCTGCGACGAGGTTGCCAAAGTGATCGACGAAGCCGGCGATTTCAACCACGGCTACACTTTCTCCGGCCATCCGGTCGCCTGTGCCGTTTCGCTGGAAAACCTGCGTATCATCGAAGAAGAGAAAATTCTCGAAAATGTGCGCGACGTCACCGCCCCTTATCTGGCGAAGAAATGGGCGACGCTCGCGGACCATCCTCTGGTCGGCGAGGCGCGCAGCTTCGGAATGCTGGCAACGATAGCGCTGACGCCCGACAAGAAAACCCGCGCCCAGTTCGCGTCAGACACCGGCGACGTCGGGTTGCGCTGCCGCGAGCGTTGTTTCCAGAACAACCTGGTGATGCGCCATGTGGGCGACCGGATGATCATCGCACCGCCACTGGTCATCACAACCGACGAGATCGACACGCTGGTCGCACGTGCGATCAAGTCACTGGATGAAACCTATGCCGGTCTTCAGGCAGATGGCATGCTGACGGCCGCCTGACCAAAAAGGAACCGTCCTTGGACATCTTAACAGCAAACGACAGGATCGGAGAATATCCGAAGTCCTACTATGCCGACACAGCCTCCGGGCCTGCGCCCTTCGCGCAGGCCGCGGGGGAACTCCGCTGCGATGTGTGCGTCGTCGGCGCCGGTTTCACGGGACTGTCCACCGCGCTGCATCTGGCCGAAAAAGGCTATGACGTAATCCTGCTGGAAGCGCACCGCGTAGGATTCGGCGCATCCGGCCGCAACGGTGGACAAGTTGGCACTGGTCAAAGGGTCGGTCAGGACACGCTTGAAAAAATGCTGGGCAAGGACCAAGCACGTGCGCTCTGGGACATCGGGCTGGATTCGGTCGCTCTGGTCCGCAACCTGATCGATGCGCACCAGATGGACTGCGGCTTTAACAGCGGGATTATCCACGCCGATCATCGGGCGCGGTACGTCGCCGGCGAACACGCCTACGCCGAAAAGCTGCAAAACGACTACGGCTATGACCAGATCAGAACGCTTGACCTTGAAGAGATGCGGCATCTGGTCGGTTCGGAGGCCTATTTTGGTGGAACGCTCGACATGGGCGGCGGACACATCCATCCATTGCGCTTTGCATTTGGTCTGGCGAAGGCTGCAATGGCCAAGGGCGTGCGTATCTTCGAACGATCCCGCGCAACAGGTATCGACGGAACAGATCCTGCCAGGGTGAGCACCGACAAGGCGGTCATTACCGCCAGCCATGTCGTGCTTGGTTGCAACGGCTATCTGGGTGATCTGGACGGCCAAGTGGCAGCCCGCGTCATGCCGATCAACAATTTCATAGTCGCGACAGAACCCTTGTCGGAACAGGCCGCCGAAGCCCTGATCCGCAACAACCATGCCGTGGCGGACTCGAAATTCGTCATCAACTATTTCCGCCTGTCAGACGACCGCCGCCTGTTGTTCGGTGGCGGAGAATCCTATGGCTACCGGTTTCCCGCAGACATCGCGGCAAAGGTCCGCAAGCCGATGCTGGAGATTTATCCGCATCTGGCGGACACTCGCATTGACTATGCCTGGGGCGGAACGCTGGGCATCACCATGAACCGGATGCCCCATTTCGAGCGACTGCGGGGCAACGTGATCTCGGCCAGCGGCTATTCCGGCCACGGTGTGGCCATGGCGACTTTCGCCGGATCGGTCGTTGCCGAGGCAATCGCCGGACAGTCCGAGAAGTTCGACGTGATGGCCAAGGTGCCCAACCCGCGTTTTCCCGGCGGGGCCTCCATGCGATGGCCGTTGCTCGTACTTGCGATGCTTTGGTTTTCGTTGCGCGACAAGCTATAGTTCCAGAGAGTTGAAAGCACCGCCGATCGAATGGCGACTTCGGCCCTGCCCTGCTATTCGCCGGCCTCCGGCTTGCGCGACATGTCATCGTAGCGCGGAACGGTCTGGCGTTCGATCATGCGGTGTACCTTTGGTTTCTCGGTGCCTCGATGCAATTCGCGCAGACGCTCAGAAACATCCAGATCGGCAAAGGTCCGGCGTTCATTGTGGCGTACATATTCAACCCAAGTCGGGACGTGGTAACTCTCTGTCCAGACGTCGGGGTTTTCAAGATCCCGTAGCAAGACCCACTGTTTTGCCCCGTCCCGAATTCGAATACGCCGACGCTGACTCATCGCAGACAGGAATTCCGGCACGTCTTTCTGGTCTATTATATAGTCCACCATGATCATGATCGGCCCGCTTCGCTGCTTCAGGTCCAACTGTAACATCGGTTCCTGAAACCTGTTCAGCGGATCTAGATTCAGTTGCCCGATGGCTGGCAAAGGTATCCGCAAACCAGCCACCGCACCGAAGATGAGCACCACGGCCGCAGCCAACAAGGCGTTCCCCACTCCGTAATTCTCTGCCATGGAGCCCCATATCCAGCTTCCACCCGCCATACCTGCGAATTGCACAGTCTGACGCAGGGCCAGAGCCCGCCCGACGACCCATCTTGGTGTCGACATCTGGACAGTAACGTTGAACATTGAAAGCGCTATGACCCAGCAACCACCAGCCATTACCAGAGCCGCACCGCTGAGCAGATAATGGTGGCTGAACGCAAGAACACTGCAACTTACGGCAAAACCGGTGAACGCGCCGCGCGCCACGCCCTCGTTTTCAAATCGTTGCCTAAGGCGACCGTTGCCCAGCGCGCCGACAACCGCGCCCGCGCCGAAACAGCCGAGCATGATACCGTAGACCACAGCACCACCTTCCAGCATCTCTCTCACCACCAGAGGCAGCAGGGCCAGTATGGCAATGGCCGCCAGTCCGAACAGAAAACCACGCAGGATGACGTAAATCAGGTTCGGCGACATGGCGACGTAACGCAGGCCGGCGGAAAACGCGCTGCCAAAGGGCTCGCGCGGCAGGTGGAGGTCCCGTTCTGGCGGTTGCCAGCGGAACAATGCGGATATGATCGCGATATAGCTCACCGCATTGACGGCAAATGCGGCGGCAGCGCCGGCAACGGCGACGATCGCGCCCCCAACCGCCGGCCCGATGCTGCGCATCAGGTTGAATCCCATACTGTTGAGCGCCACGGCGGTGGGCAGGTCGTCCCGCGGAACGATATCCCCCATCGTGGCCTGCCATGACGGATTGTGCAGCGCGGTACCACAGCCTATCAAAAACGTGAACGCCAACAGCAACCAAGGCGTCAACAGGTCTTCATACGCAAGAAATGCCAATATGAAAGACACGACCAGCATGAAGCTTTGCGCCACCAGCATGACACGGCGGCGGTCGAAACTGTCGGCAAAGACACCGGCCAATAATGAAAAGATCACGATCGGCAGCGAAATTGAAGTCTGCACCAGCGCAACCATGCTCTGCGAGTCGGTCAACAGGGTCATCATCCAGGCCGCACCCACCGCCTGCACTAGCCCGCCGAAATTGGAGGCGAGCGAAGCAAGCCACAGCATGCGGAACGTCTGGTTCCTGAAAAGTACCATTGGGGAACCCGGTTGCGCCACTCGGCTGATCCTCTGATTATCTTGCTTGAATTTCAGGACAGTCTATGACGATACAGTCGGCGGTAGCGAGTGACAAGTAGCTGAACCCGCGCGCATCGTCGACGCATCGGCCAGTAGTCCGCAAACCGGTCCGAAAGAATGTCCAACTGGATTCCACACCGACGGCCAAAATCGACCGTCGCGCTCAAATTATTCGCTTCCTGACTGTTTCCGGACCAACCACTGCCTCACGATCCGGCCGTCGATCATTAATAACCCACAGAAAATGGCAGCCATCCCAACGAGATGCGGCAACAGTATGGTTTCCCCCAACATGTAAACTCCCAGTAAAACAGCCGACACCGGTGCGATGAAAGTCACTGTAGAGCTATTTGTCGCCCCGATACGGGGCAACAGCCAGTAGATGACGATGAAAGAGGCCGA
>JAHEFH010000045.1 GCA_024640245.1 Paracoccaceae bacterium
CCGCTCAAATCAATATCAGAGATGTTCTTTGTTTAACGGAACCCGACTTCGGACTTCTCGAATGTTTTCTTCCGCAGAATGCATGCACAATAACGCGCTGCTGCAAGATACCGAAAGTTATAAACGAGGCTCTGATCGCCTTTATAGAAGTCCTCGAAAAATACACGTTGGCCGATGTCCAGATCGAACCTTGGCCATTTGAAGAACTTGAGGTTGGCGCGAAACCCCTGCCCCAACCCCAGCGCGGACCGAAAGCCTGCCTTGGGGTGCCCCGCCGGAAAGAAAAACAGGTAACCTAATCTCGTTTTGGCGGAATGCTACCGCGCACATTGTTTTCCACAATCCGACCTCGTCTGACAAAGCCAGACACAGCGGTAGATCAAGCATAAATATATTGAAAACATTACATTTTGCCGATATCTTCGGCCGATGGAAAATGTCACTCCTGTTGAACAAGGCAGTTTAGACCTCGTGGATGGTCTGGCCGTGTTGCTACCTCCGGACCCGCTACAATCCTAGTTGTTGATGACAACCCATTCTCGAGAAAGAAGCTGAGCCTCGCGGTTCAAAACCTTGGCCATATTCCGGAGCTGGCGGAGAACGGTGAAATCGCTCTGCAGCGATTGAGGGTCGGTGCGATCGACCTGATGCTTCTCGATATTGAAATGCCGGTCATGGACGGCTTCGAAGTACTGCGGCAGATGAAGGCGGATAAAAATCTGGGGGAAGTCCGGACACTCGTAATTTCCGGCGTCGATGGAATCGATTCAATTGCAAAAGCGATCGAATTGGGCGCCGTGGATATTCTTCCAAAGAATTTTGACTTGGTTATTCTTCGGGCGCGTGTGAACGCGTGCCTCGAAAGATCGCGAAGCAGGGAGCGCGAAAAACAGGCAATTTTGTACCGCTGCAATTTCCGCCGGGCAGGTTTGAATGGACTGTCGTCTTGTTTTCATGTGCTGACACGCTTGGAAAGATTACTCTGGTTACATTGGTTGCCTATGCAGGGCCGGTATTTACGAGCCAGAAAGCCTACACCGTCGCTTTGGGTGGCGTAATCTGGAGCATTTTGCTGCTTAACGAGGTGTTTTCGCTGTCGAGCACAATCGCTTTGGCCCTGATTTGCGCCGGCCTGTATTTCGTCGCGAAAAAACCGGTTAGCGAAAGCCTTCTGGAACGTGCTGTTACCGATTAGACCGGAGCGGGACACAAACAATTTGTGCTATTCTTATTTTAGCTGGCAGTCTTCAACTGACGTTCCGTCTTTAAATCTGATACCAACAAGAAGAACCAAGCTTCTTTGACAGGTGGCACCCATGACAACCCCCCCGGCTCCCAAAATGGATATCGCGACGTTGCGACGCTTGCCGCGAGGCATCTGGGCTTTGGGGTTTGTATCGCTATGGATGGATATTTCATCCGAGATGATCCACGCCCTCTTGCCCGTTTATCTAGTGACCGTGATGGGAGCCTCGATGGTGACTGTCGGATTCATCGAGGGTTTGGCAGAAGCAACGGCCGCCATCATGAAAGTCTTTTCCGGAGCGTTGAGCGATTGGTTGGGAAAACGCAAGGTTCTTGCCATCGTCGGATATGGCTTGGCCGCAGTCACCAAACCCGTGTTTCCACTTGCCCCCACGATCGGCTGGCTTATCGGAGCACGGTTTATCGACCGGGTCGGCAAAGGGATACGAGGCGCGCCGCGCGACGCGCTGATCGCGGATATTTCGCCGGCCAGTCTTCGGGGTGCGAGTTTCGGTCTGCGCCAGTCGCTTGACACGGTGGGCGCATTCCTCGGGCCCTTGGTTGCGATTTTTCTGATGTGGCTGACTGCCGACAACATCCCTGTGGTGTTCTGGTTCGCGGTATTGCCGGCCTTTGTGTCCGTCTTCCTATTGTGGACATTCGTGCCGGAACCGGACCGACCAAAAGATGTGCCCAAGGTGAAGTCCCCGCTCAGCTTTCGCGAGTTGAAGCATCTTGGCCACAAGTTCTGGTGGGTGGTTGCTGTTGCGGCCGCCTTTACCTTGGCACGGTTCAGCGAAGCCTTCCTGATCCTGAAAGCCCACGCTGAAGGTGTTCCCACCGGCCTGCTGCCGATTGCTCTGGTTGTTATGAATATATTCTATGCACTTTCCGCCTATCCCGCAGGCGTCTTGTCGGACAATGGTACCCGACTGCGCGTTCTGGCGTTTGGTATCACCCTTCTGATCGCGGCCGACCTGATCTTTGCACAAGTTCCCGGAATATTGGGCGTCTTGATCGGCCTTGCGCTTTGGGGCGTTCAAATGGGCTTCACGCAAGGCGTTTTTTCGAGCCTCGTTGCCGACACTGCACCGGCTGAACTGCGCGGCACGGCATTTGGAATGCTGAACCTCGTGTCTGGGGTGATGATCCTGCTGGCCAGTGTAATAGCGGGATTATTGTGGGACAGTCTGGGTCCATACGGCACGTTTATGGCGGGCGCGCTTCTAGCAATGCTTGCTTTGTTGAGCATGATCCCATTGCGCCGAGTGTTGCATCACGATGAATTCGATTGAGCCAAGGGCATTTCTTTTGTCAGACAGCGCCCTGCCCGCCTCGGGCAAACTCTGTTCTGAACCTTAACTTGCCTTGCTCAAACCAGCAGATCCTCGATCGCATCATGCTCCGCAACAAAATGCCCGGGAAAGCGCTCTTCCAGTTTCGGCACATAGCCGGACTCCACCAAGCCAAGCCTTGACGGAAGGAACCGCATTTTCGCACGCGGATCGAGTGCGGATGAAAGTTCGCCCTTCAACTTGATGCGTTGGCGCTTTTTCTCAATGTCCGGGTCCGGCAACGGCACCGCAGAGATAAGCTGTTTCGTATAGGGGTGCTGAGGGTTTCCGAACAAGCGCGCGGTATCGGTCAATTCCACAATCGTCCCAAGGTACAAGACCAGTATTCTGTGCGAGATTTCCCAAACCACCGACAGGTCGTGGGAAATGAAAATGAAGGACAGTTGGAAGTCGCGTTGCAAGTCCATCAGCAGTTTGATGATCTGCGCCCGGATCGACACGTCGAGCGATGATACTGCCTCGTCGCAGATTATCAGTTTAGGCTTGGTGATCGTCGCCCGGGCGATCCCGACACGCTGGTTCTGGCCGCCGGACAGTTCGTGGGGGTAGCGGTTGTTGAGCGCAGGATTCAGCCCGACGCGCTCCATGATCTCGTACACCCTCTGCTGCATCTGGGCATGGGTTAGATGCTTTTCGAAAACCTTCAGCGGCTCCATGATCGATGCGCCGACAGTGTTGGACGGATTCAGGCTGGCCAACGGATCCTGGAACACGATCTGCAGATCGCGGCGCTTCGATTTCAGCGCGTTCTTGTCAATGTCGTTCAGCGGCGATCCGAGCCAAGTGACGGAACCGGAACTGGGCGGGATCAATTGTAGAACCGCGCGGGCGAGCGTGGACTTGCCGCTGCCGGATTCGCCCACAATACCCAGCGTTTCGCCCTGCATCAGATTGAAGCTGACTCCGTCTATGGCGCGCAGGTTCAATGGCGGCGACAGTAGCCCGCGATTGATTTTGAAATCGACCCGAATGTCATCAATGCGCAGGAAGTCAGAGCTCTTGTCATAAATGACATCAGGCGTTCCCCGGTCCTTGTTCGCGCTCCCGATTTCGATCCTTGGAACGGCATCAAGCAGCATCCGCGTGTATTCATGCTTGGGCCGATAGAAGATTTCATCGACAGTTCCGTCCTCGACATATTCGCCGTCGCGCATGACCTGAATGCGGTCGCACATGCGAGCCACGACGCCCATGTCGTGGGTGATCAGTGCGATCGCCGTGCCATGTTCCTGGCGAAGCGTGTCCATGATATCGAGAATTTCGGCTTGAATTGTGACATCGAGTGCGGTCGTCGGCTCATCAGCGACCAGCAAATCGGGCTCGCACAGCATTGCCATCGCGATCATCACGCGCTGGCGCATACCGCCGGACAATTCGTGCGGATATTGTCTGAGCCTGCGCCGCGCCTCCGGTATCTGGACACGGTCCAGCCAGCGGCGACAAACCTCTAGTGCCTCTGCCCCGTGAAGTTTTTTGTGTGCACCGAGCACTTCTGCCATCTGGTCGCCAATGCGCATGTGCGGTGTGAGAGCGGTCAGCGGGTCCTGAAAGATCATCGAAATTCTGGAGCCGCGCACGGCATTCAGTTCGGCCTTCGTCATATCCAGAATATTGCGGCCGCCAAAGTCGATTTTTCCGCTCGCCGTCCCGTTGCGCGACAATAGCCCCATCGCGGCCAGAAACGTCTGACTTTTTCCCGAACCACTTTCGCCAACGATGCCCAGACACTCGCCAGCATCCAGATGGCAGTTCACACCGCGCACCGCGTTCACGATGCCGTCGTCGGTGTCGAAGCTGACATGCAGGTCGCTGACGGTCAGAATGCGTTTTAGGGTCAACTCTTATGGTCCTTCGTGTCAAAAGCATCCCGCAGGCCGTCGCCGATGAACAGCAGGCTTAGCAACAGTAAAATCAGGAAACTGGCAGGGAACCACAACAGCCAGGGCAAGACCTCGAAGACGTCGGAACCGTCCGAAATCAGGGTTCCGAGAGAGGTCAGCGGCTCCTGAACGCCGAACCCCAGATAGGACAGGAAACTCTCTGTCACGACAATCTCGGGGATCGTCAGAGCGGCGTAGATAACCACCGGCCCGGACAGGTTGGGAACAATGTGGCGGAAGATGATCGCGGCCGGCCCCAAGCCGGTCGCGCGTGCAGCCTCGATGAATTCCCGCTCTTTCAGCGACAGTGTCTGGCCGCGCACGATACGGGCCATGGTCAGCCATTCGAGCGCGCCGATGGCGGCAAAAAGCAGGTAGACGTTGCGACCGAATATCACCATCAACAGAATGACGAACAGGATGTAAGGAAGCGCATACATGATATCGACAAAGCGCATCATCGCCTGATCGACCCTCCCGCCGAGATAGCCCGACACCGCGCCGTATGTAACACCGATCATCACCGAAACCAGAGTCGCCACGAATGCGACGGCCAGCGAGATCCGTGTGCCGTAGAGCGTTCGGGCAAGCAAATCGCGGCCATTCTGATCGGTGCCGAAATAGTGCCCGCTTTCCAGCGACGGCGGCGCTCGAAATGCGGCCCAGTCTGGGTCTTCGTAGTTGAAGGGGATCACATACGGCCCGAAAAGCGCAATCAGGATCAGCGCCGCAAGCACGAACAGCGAGACAACCGCCGCTTTGTTTCGCATCAGGCGCAACATAGCGCTCTGCATGAGGCTCCGGCCGGGCTTCTCGAGAGCGCCGTCTCCAGAGACGTCTTTGACTATATCCTCTTTGAGCGAACGAAGGATCATTGTGTCCTCACTCTCGGATCCAGCCATGAATAAAAGATATCGACCAGCAAGTTCAGGATCATGATCAAAACCATATAGAAAATGACGGTACCCAAAACCATTCCATAGTCGCGGTTGAGCGCTGCGCTTATGAAATACCGCCCGATGCCTGGAATACCGAATATCGATTCAACCACCAGCGAACCGGTCAGCAGGTAGCTGGCCGCAGGACCCAGATAGGACACGATCGGTGTCAGCGCCGGACGTAGCGCGTGCCGCCAGACAATCGCACGGTCGCTGAGGCCCTTGGACCGCGCCGTGCGGATGAAGTTGGTATTCAACGCCTCGATCATCGACCCCCTCATCAGCCGCGATATCCGCGCGATGTGCGGCAGGGAGAGGACACTGATCGGCAGGATCAGAAACCGCACCGATCCGTCCCCCCAACCGCCCACCGGAAACCACTCCAGCTTCAATCCGAAAATCAGCTGGAAAACCGGAGCGACAAGGAAATTCGGCACCACAAGACCTGCCAGAATCAGGGACGCCAGCGCATAGTCGGACAATGCGTTGCGATTGAGCGCACCGTAGATTCCGGCTGATACACCGACGATAATCGAAAAAACAAATGCCAGACCACCGAGCTTGAGTGTGTAGGGAAGACCGATGGCGATTTGTTCTGAAACCGTGAAATCCTCGGTTATGAACGATGGTCCCAGATCGCCCTTTGCAACATTTCCGACATAGATCAGGTACTGGCTGACCAGCGGCTTATCCAGATTGTAGTGGGCAGCCAGATTGTCCTTCACGGTTTGGGGAAGCGGCCTTTCGCCATCGAATGGCCCGCCCGGCGCAAGACGCAGGACAAAAAAGCACACGGTTATGGCGATCCACAGAACCGGAATCGCCGTTAGGAGTCGTTTGAGGGAGTATCTAATCATGTGGGGAGGCCCCTACGGCCGAACCCAGGTCCGGCCGCAGGAAGTTTTTCCAGCATCTATTCGGCTTTGCTCATCCAGCGTGTCCGGTGGATATCGAATGCATTGTTCGCATATCCGGTCACCTTGGGCGAAACGATGTTCCGCGCCAGATAGTAATAGATCGGAATGGCCGCCGAGTCATCGAGAGCTATCTTCTCTGCTTTATGCAGAAGGTCCGCACGCGCCTTTAGGTCGGTGTTGGCATTCGCTTGATCCAGCAAGCTGTCGAATTCCGCATTGGACCATCTACCGTAGTTATGGGTAATACCGGTCCTCAACAGGCTGAGGAAGTTGTCAGCGTCATTATAGTCAGCCAACCACCCAGCACGCCCGATTTCCACTATACCGCGCTGCATCTCGTCGTAATGGACCTTTGTTTCAGTGTTGTACAACTCGACTTCGACACCAAGCGGCTTCCACATCGCGGCAATCGCGACCGCGATCCGCTTGTGGTTTTCGTTGGTGTTATAGCGCAGTTGGACCTTCAGTGGTTTGTCCGAGCTGTAACCCGCGCCCGCTAGAAGGTTCTTGGCTTCTGCGAGCTTGTCGCCATAGGCCATGTCTTTCCAGTCGACGTAGACCGGCTCACCGTAGTTTGCCATCCCCGGCGGAACCCAGGAGTACGCAGGCAATTCGCCGGTGCCAAGAACCTGTGGGCCGATCACTTCACGATTGACCGACATCGACAGCGCTTTGCGGACGTCGATATTGTCCAACGGCGGCTTGGTGCTGTTCATGACATAGTAGTAAAGACCGGCATAAGGCGCGACTTGGGCCTGACCGGGCAGATTTTCCTTGATCCATTCATATTGGTCGGTCGGGAACTCGGTCAGGAAATCGAACTCGCCCGCGCGATAACGTTTAAGCGCGGCAGTCTCGTCTTCCAACACGAAGAACTTGACGTTGTCGATCTTGACGTTCGCGGCATCCCAGTAATTCTCGTTCTTGACCGTGGAAACATGCGAACCGGGAACCCACTCAACCGGCTTGTAAGCGCCGTTCGTGACGATGTTCTCGATCTTTACCCAGTCGGCGCCTTTCGCCTCTAACAGATGTTTTGGCAGCGGATAGGCGGTATAGTGCGTCAGGGCCGTCAGGAAATATGGCGTGGGCCGTTCAAGCGTCACCTCAAGCGTCTGATCGTCGATCGCCTTGGCGCCCAGTTCGTTCAGATCGGTGATTGCGCCGCTGTTGATTTGTTCGGCATTCTTGATCGGATATTGCAGATAGGCATATTCCGCGGCGGTTTCCGGATTCAGCAAACGCTGAAACGCGAAAACGAAATCGCCGGCCGTTACGGGAGTTCCATCCGTCCACTTAATTCCGTCGCGTAACTTGAAAGTGTAAACCAGCTTGTCGTCCGATACAGTCCAGCTTTCGGCCTGTCCGGGCACCGCTTCGGCGTTGATATCTTCGGTCACTAGACCTTCGAATATGTCGCCCGCGATTCGGTTTTCCCAGTCACCCGAGAGCTTGTGCGGATCCAGCGAAGACGGGTCGCCACCGTTGTGAATATTAAGCGTTGTCGCTTGCAGGCTGGTCGCCAAGCCAATTGTCAGGGCGACTGCGTACACAAGCCTAAGTAGTCCAGACGGCATTCTTCTTCTCCCTATTTGGTGATTTTCAGAGAATGTATTGCCCGTTTGAGTTTCCCGTCAATTGAATTATGCGTTGGCCCCGTAGGTCCCGGCCAATCACCGTCAGAGCTGCACCACCATTCCGAGACACATTGGGAGGAGGCCAATCATGACACACGTGGCAATGGTGAGATGCGGATATTTTTTCGCGCTTCTCTTTCAAATTTTAGCTAATCCGTTTATGCCGCATTGATAATTTATGGCAGCGGCCGTGAATCCGGCTAAGCTACTGAAAACTTAGGGGCGGTCATTTGATGCAGAATAATCCCGGGGAAAGTCCGTATCTGAATTCGATAACTTATTTCCGCGGATTGGCCATGATCATCATAGTTGCCGGACATTCGTTTCTGATTTCCAATGTTCCTCTCGAAAATCAGTTCGTTATGTTCTTCAAAAACCTGCTGAGCGGCAGCACGGCATATTTTGTGTTCATTTCCGGATACATGTTTCATCATGTTTATTATCCGAAATACAGTTACAAACGTTTTATCCGTTCGAAATTCCTCACGGTTTTTGCTCCATACGTCCTGATTTCAACGCCTTTCGTCTTTTCACTTTTGAAACAAAAACTTGGAGTGTCACAGGAGACCGAAACGGTCGCGTATTACCTGACCGGTTACCTCAAATACATGATCAGTGGTTCGTTTATGATCGCATACTGGTTCATACCGTTCATCATGTTCATGTTCTTGTTAGCCCCGCTTCATTATCGCTACATCGCCCTGTCTAAAAAGACCCAGACCGCAATCCTATTGGTGCTTTTCGTAATTGCCGGTTTCGTGCATCGGTCCGACGGTGGGTTGAACCGCGCCCAGTCACTTGTGTACTTCACGCCTTTGTATCTGTTCGGAATATATTGCTCGATCTATCGAACTGCATTTCTGGGGTTCATGCGCGGAAAAGAGGTTTATTTCATTCTTGTCGCCCTTGCCATTACAGCCGTTCAGGTTTCGATGGGGCACCTCGGAAACTACCGAAAACCTTTCTTCGAGTATCAGGGCTTTGACTTGATGCTGATACAAAAAATCCTGCTCACCGTCGCCATCCTGTCCGTACTGGAACGAATTAAATTGCCTGCGAAAAGTCTCCTGGTGACGATTTCGAATACGAGCTTCGCGATATTTTTCCTGCACGGATTTGTTATCTTTTATCTCGATGCACTTGGCATTATGCCTTTCACAGGATTACCGCCTGTTGATTATGTCCTTGTCATCATCGTGAATATCGTAATTTGCGTGACTGTCGCCTTGACCCTACGCCAGGTATTCGAAAGAAAAAGCCGTTACATTGTAGGATATTAGCACGACTATTTCCAATTTCGGGTGGGCTTAACCGGATCGGCAATTCCAAATCGCCGTAAATAAGGGCGTGAAAAACACCGGATCGGAAACATAAAAAACCCGCGCGCAAACTGCGCGCGGGTAAGGTCCGACAGGACAGAAATACTATTTAAGCGCAAGGTCGGTAATTTCGTGTGTCCAGGCGCCTTCGGGTGCCTTGCTGATGACCGGATCCGAGCCGCCTGCCAAGAGGCTGTCCACTGTCCGCTGATAGTCGGCCGGATCAAGTGCGCCATTAGAGCCAGCTGTAAGTTTGGCCACTTCGCCCATCATCCGCTTCTGATGCTTTTCGGTCTGGGCACCGGAAGCATCGTTGTCGAGAACAATCATGGCGGCCTCGTCAGGATTGGCTTCGGCATATTTCCAGCCTTTCATAGAGGCTCTTACAAACCGGACCATCTTGTCCTTGAAGGCGTCATCTTTCAGGTTTTCGCCAAGCACATACATGCCGTCTTCCAAGGTCGCGACGCCCTGATCCTCGTATTTGAAAACGACGAGTTCATCTTCGGAAATGCCCGCGTCGATTATCTGCCAGTATTCGTTATAGGTCATGGTCGATACGCATGCCGCCTGCCCCTGCAGGATCGGGTCCACGTTGAAACCCTGTTTCAGAACGGTAACGCCGCCCTCGGAGCCGTCGGTCTTGAGGCCCAGCTTGCTCATCCAGCTCAGGAACGGGTATTCGTTACCGAAAAACCAGACACCCAGAGTCTTTCCAGCAAAATCGGCAGGGCTGGAAATGCCTGCGTCCTTGCGGCAGGTCAGCATCATTCCGGAAGACTTGAAGGGCTGTGCGATGTTCACAAGGTCGAGACCTTTTTCACGGGACGCCAGGGCTGACGGCATCCAGTCCAGAACCACATCGGCGCCACCGCCGGCTATCACCTGCGCCGGAGCGATATCCGGACCGCCCGGTTTGATCGTAACATTCAAATCCTCTTCCGTGTAGAAGCCCTTGTCCAACGCTACGTAATATCCCGCGAACTGGGATTGCGTCACCCATTTCAGTTGCAGCGTCACGTCGTCCGCCGCTTGAGCGACCGAGGCGCCAAGCACCATGGCGCCGGCGATTGCGGTCATAAAGTATGTTTTCATGTCTTCTCTCCTTGTTGTGATGAATTATTGTTTTTAATTAAACTCTTTGCGACGGGTGCCAGAAAGTCACCAGCTTCTCGACGGCTGCAACTGAACCGTAGAACACCGACCCGGCCAAGGCCGCCACCGCAATTTCCGCCCAGACCATATCCAGCGCTAGTCGCCCTACCTCTGTCGAAATCCGGAATCCCATTCCACGTATCGGCGATCCGAAGAACTCAGCCACGATCGCTCCGATCAGCGCTAGTGTAGTACAGATTTTCAACCCGTTAAAGATAAACGGCATTGCAGCGGGCAGGCGCAACTTTAACAGCGATTGCCAGTAACTGGCCCCATATGTCTGCATCAAATCCCGCTGCATATGATCAGAAGCCTTAAGCCCTTCGACAGTATTGACCAGCATCGGAAAGAAAACCATCACGACGACAACTGCCGCCTTGGATTGCCAGTCAAAGCCGAACCACATTACTAGAATCGGTGCCATCCCGACAATCGGTAGTGCCGCAACAAAATTGCCGATGGGCAGAACCCCGCGTTGAAGGAACGGCGACCGATCGACAGCCACAGCCGTAATGAAAGCAGCGCCACAGCCAATGACATATCCGGACAGCGCGCCTTTGACGAAGGTCTGTACGAAGTCCGTCCAGAGGATTGGCAGGCTACTTGCAAAACGAAACGCAATCGACGATGGGCCGGGTAGCAGGACCGGACTGATGTCAAAGCCGCGAACCATGCCTTCCCACAGAACCAGAACCGTAATGCCAAAGACTGTCGGCACCAGAAGGGTCGTGACTTTTGATTTCGGTTGCCGAGACAGCCGGATATTCAGCGCCCAAAGCACAAGCCAGATGAGGACGGAGGAAATGACCCAGATCATCGCAGCATCCCCATTTTTCGAAGTGTTATGTTCTGGGCCAACCCGATCAGCGCAACCAGAACAGCGGCAAGAGCTGCAGCCGAGATAAGCGCGCTCCATATCTGGATTGTCTGGCCGTAATAGCTTCCGGCCAGTAACCGGGCACCCAGTCCCGCGACAGCACCGGTCGGCAATTCACCGACGATAGCCCCGACCAAAGACGCCGCCATGGCGATTTTCAGCGAAGTGAAAAGGTAGGGCATTGAACTCGGCAGCCGCAATTTCCAGAAAACCGTCGCTCTTCCCGTATTCCAGGTTCGCATCTGATCCATCTGCATCGCATCCGGCGCACGAAGCCCCTTAACCATTCCGACCACAACAGGAAAGAAAGAGAGGTACATCGAAATGATTGCCTTCGGGAGCAGGCCTGAAACTCCGATCGCATTCAAAACTACTATAATCATGGGCGCTACAGCCAGAATGGGTACCGTCTGACTGGCAATAACCCAAGGCATCACCGACATATCCATTGCCCGGCTGTGAACGATGCCGACAGCGAGCACGATCCCTAGTCCGGTCCCCAACCCAAACCCCAAGAGAGTTGCGGACAATGTAATCCAGCCATGCCAGACAAGCGATCTTTTCGAGGTTACCCGCTGCAGGACCGTCGTTTTGTAAATCTCCGAGGCAATCTGGTGCGGGACGGGTAGCCGCGGCTTTTCTTGCGACCAGGTATCGCTTACCAGTTGCGAAAAACTCAGGGGGTTGTCGGCCCGCTTTGCCCTGTCGTAGGCCCATGCGCTGTTCAGCGCGATGGCGGCGAGATACCAAATGACTACGATGGCGAGTACGACGGCCGAAATGGGTACAAAACTCTTTCTCATCACGAAAGCCTTGCCTTCATTGTTCCCGGAATACTCTCGGCGAAGGCAAAACGATCCACCCAGTCGACTAATTCCACCGTTTTTCTTGAGTATTTTAAGAACAATGAAACCTCTTCAGTGGTCACCTGCAACCGCGGTACAGACTGGAGAGCCGAAGGCCGTGAACGATTAAGCCACCCTGTCGGCGTTGAACGGCAGGGCGCACCAACAACCGCATGGCAGGGGCGGCTTGGACCAGCTTCAGCCATCTTCATGCCCCGTGCGTAAGCCATGACGGACGCGTGCGGCGATTTCCAGAAACTCCGGCGTGTCTCGAATTTCAAGTGGGCGCTCTTTTGGAAGGTTGCTGTGGATGATGTCGGCGATCCGCCCTGGGCGCGGGCTCATCACAACGATCTTGGTCGAGAGGTAAACCGCTTCGGGAATCGAATGGGTAACGAAGACAATTGTCTTGTTGGTCCGCTCCCATAAATGCAGGAGTTGCTCGTTCAGGTGATCGCGGACGATCTCGTCCAGAGCACCAAAGGGTTCATCCATGAAAAGGATGTCGGCATCGAAAGCCAACGCGCGTGCGATGCTGGCGCGTTGTTGCATACCGCCAGACAATTGCCACGGGAACTTTTTGTCGAATCCGGTCAACTCGACCAGTTCCAGAACCTTGGCCACCCGCGCGCTCTGTTCCGCCTTGTCATAGCCCATGATTTCCAGTGGAAGCCTTATGTTGCCCCCTACCGTGCGCCAGGGATAAAGGCCAGCCGCCTGAAAAACATAGCCGTAAGCGCGGGCTTTGCGCGCCTCTTCAGGGCTGACGCCGTTGACCGTTGCCGTGCCGCCAGTAGGCTTTTCCAGGTCAGCCATCACACGCAAAAGAGTCGTCTTGCCGCAACCGGACGGACCGATAAATGACACAAATTCACCTCTTTCAATCGACAGGTTGATGTCGCTCAGCGCATGGACGGGCCCATCGCTGGTCTGAAAGGTCAGGTTGAGGTGTTCCGTGTGGATTATTGTGTCTTTGCTCACCATTGAGCCTTTCGGACTGAAGTTGGATTGCCGCGGAAGGTCAAATGCCCGCCGGAATATTAAGCGGATCCCGCTTGATCTTGCGCGGACTGTTCAACTCTTTCCACTGGCTCAGCGCCTTATGCGCGGACGGAAAGGCTGGGCGCGGTACAAAACGGCCACGGCCCGGTTGAGGCTGGCTGTTCTGGCCCCAAGCCCAGATCACTTCGCCCCGCGACAGGGTATAGCGGGCCTGCGCCTTTACATCGAAACCCTCGAACACGTTGTAATCGAGCACGGAGTGGTGGTTCGAGGCGCTGATTTTCTTGCTGATCTTCGGATCCCAGACCACGATATCTGCATCAGCCCCTTCAATGATCGCACCTTTTTTAGGGTATATATTCAGAATCTTGGCGACGTTTGTTGATGTCGCGGCTACGAACTCGTTCGGGGTGAGCCGGCCGGTTTCGACGCCCTCTGTCCACAAGACGGCCAGTCGCTCTTCCAGCCCATTGGAACCGTTTGGGATCAGGCAGAAGTTATCCCGCCCCATGCGCTTTTGTGCGGTGGTGAAGGCCGCGTGATCGGTTGCCACAACCTGCAAGGACCCGGATTGCAGACCCGCCCAGAGGCTCGCCTGATGCGACTTGTTGCGGAAAGGCGGCGACATAACGCGGCGTGCGGAATGATCCCAATCACCCTTGAAATACTCGCTCTCGTCGAGCGTCAGGAACTGGATCAGCGGTTCCCCGTATATGCGCATGCCCTTTTGCCGCGCGCGCCGGATCGCCTCATGCGCCTGTTCGCAAGACACATGCACGATATAAAGCGGCACACCGGCCGCGTCAGCAATCGTGATAGCGCGGTTGGCTGCCTCGCCCTCCAGTTCCGGAGGGCGGGAATAGGCATGTCCTTCCGGACCAGTGATACCCTCGGCGAGGTATTTTTTCTGAAGCAGATCGACGATATCGCCATTTTCGGCATGCACCATGGGCAGTGCGCCCAATTCCTTGCAGCGCGAGAAGGACGCGAACATTTCGTCGTCCTCGATCATCAGCGCGCCCTTGTAAGCCATGAAGTGCTTGAATGAGTTCACACCCATATCGACGGCATCTTTCATCTCGGCAAAGACGTTTTCATTCCAGCCGGTAATAGCCATGTGATAACCGATGTCGGAACAGATTTGCGGCGCGGATTTCCGGTGCCACTCGTTGATCGCATTCTTGATCGACCCGTCAGGACCGGGCAGGCAGAAATCGATCAGCATCGTGGTGCCGCCTGCGGCAGCGGCCCATGTTCCGGACTCGAATGTCTCGGCCGCAGTCGTGCCCATAAAGGGCATTTCCAGATGGGTGTGCGGGTCGATGCCGCCGGGAATGACATAGGCGCCCTCGGCGTCGATATACTCGTCGCCCTTCAAGTTCTCGCCGATCTGCTTGATCACCTCATCCTCGATCAGGACGTCAGCCTTCCATGTGCGGTCGGCGGTGCAAACTGTGCCGTTCTTGATGACTTTGGTCATGCTTTTCACTCCCTGATGTAGGTTCGTCTAATCTTTCAAAAATTTCCGTATACCGGCTTCGTCACAGGCAACACCGAAAGCGATACCTCCGCCGAACTTGATCTCGCTTTCGGCGGCCCATTCCAGCTCTCCGTCAAGGTTGCCACCCACGTCCGGCGGGGCAACAACCAGCACAATCTTTTCGACCGCTGAATCCTGAAACAACTTGCAAAACTCTTCGCTTCCTTCCCAATCGCGGTCTTTTTCCGACATTGAATCGACTTCTTGCGAGACATCGACAATCCAATTTGGCACACCGTGGTCGGTGGCGAATTCCAGTCCGGACCGGACAGCGCCCTGAAGGTAGACGCCAGCTTCATCATAGGTCTTGAAATACTTGCAGTGGGTGGCGTTCAATTCGCGGTCGAACTGAACGGTAATGCGGTCTTTGACGTGATATATCGTGTCTTCTCGCATCACCCTACAATCCCAGCCGTCTCCACAACTGCCTGCATCAGCACATCCGCGCCGGCGGTCGCCCATTCCTTGGAAATGTCCTCAGCCTCGTTATGGCTCAGCCCGTCCACGCAGGGGCACATCACCATGGCCGTGGGCGCGACGCGGTTGATCCAGCAGGCGTCGTGCCCTGCCCCCGAGATCAGGTTCATATGGCTGTAACCCATGCGCTCCGCCGCGTTCCGAACCGCGCTGACGCAGGTTTCGTCGAAGGTCACGGGATCGAAACCGCCGACCTTTTCAAATTCCACGCCGAGGCCCATGTCGTCGCAAATCTTTTGCGCTCCCGCCTGCAACCGCGCTTCCATATCCTCGATCACCGACAGGGTCGGCGAGCGCAGATCGACAGTGAATACAACCTTGCCGGGTATCACGTTGCGCGAGTTCGGATAGACGTCGATGTGACCCGCCGCACCAACTGCGTGGGGCGCATGGGACAGGGCGATCTCATCGACCAGTTCCAGTACGCGCGCCATGCCAAGACCCGCGTTTTTCCGCATCGGCATGGGGGTAGAGCCAGTGTGGCTTTCCTTGCCGGTGATGGTGACCTGAGTCCATGACAGTCCCTGACCGTGGGTTACCACGCCGATGTCCTTGCCCTCGACCTCCAGAATAGGGCCCTGTTCGATATGCAGTTCGAAAAAGGCGTGCATTTTGCGGGCGCCGACCTCTTCTTCGCCGCGCCAGCCGATGCGGGCCAGTTCGTCGCCGAAGGTCTTGCCGTCCGCATCCTTTCGGCCATAGGCCCAGTCCTGCGTGTGCATGCCGGCGAACACGCCAGACGCCAGCATCGCCGGGGCAAAGCGGGTTCCCTCCTCGTTCGTCCAGTTGGTCACGACAATCGGGTGGCGTGTCTTGATTTTCAGATCGTTGAGCGTCCGGATAATCTCCAGCCCGCCGAGTACACCCAAAACTCCATCGTATTTACCTCCGGTCGGCTGGGTGTCCAGATGCGAGCCGACATAGACCGGCAGGGCATCAGGGTCTGTCCCTTCGCGTCGCGCGAACATGTTGCCCATCTGGTCAAGGCCCATGGAGCACCCTGCAGATTCGCACCATGACTGAAACAGCGCGCGGCCCTCGCCGTCCTCGTCAGTCAACGTCTGACGATTGTTTCCGCCCGCCACACCCGGTCCGATCTTGGCCATGTCCATCAGGCTGTCCCATAGACGATCGCCGTTAATTCGGAGGTTGCTGTTGAGTGCGGGCATCTGAATTCCCCTCGGCTGAATTTCTGACCAATTGGTCAACATTATGAGCGACGCTATGGACCGGTCAAGGAAATACTACGGCAACCTACGAGTTTCGGACGTCTGTTTTGATCCACCTTAAAGATCGGCAAAATAATCGGCCGATGACCTAGTTTTTATCTTTGACCAAACGATAAAATTTTCGTCTTATGCGTATCCCAAGAACAGGCAGACAGTGCATTGGCAAGATCCGGTACAACCAAGAAAGTTACCCGAATACAGCGAGAGAAGATCGAGCAGATTCTCAACGCCGCGCTGGATGTTTTCTCGATCCACGGTTTTCGCGGTGCAACAATCGAAATGATCGCCAGCCAGGCAGGTCTTTCGAAGCCGAACATTCTGTATTATTTCGACAGCAAAGAGGCGATCCACACTGAACTGCTGGAAAATCTGCTGGACGCCTGGCTCGACCCGCTGGAAAAATTGTCGCCGGATGGTGACCCCGTTGAAGAGATTTGCAGCTATGTCCACCGCAAGCTGGAAATGGCGCGCGACTTTCCGCGCGAAAGCCGGCTGTTCGCCAACGAGATATTGCAGGGCGCGCCGCGTATCCTAGAAGACTTGAAAGGCCAGTTGCGGGAACTTACAGACACCGAGGCAAAGATCATCGAAAGCTGGGCGAAGCAAGGCAAGATACGGCCCGTCAATCCCTATCACCTGATCTTTTCGATCTGGGCCACGACGCAGCACTATGCCGATTTCGACGTTCAGGTGCATGCGGTTCTGGCCGACCGTGCGGACGGTTGGTTCGAACAGGCATCACAGTTTCTGGACACAATGTACCGTGCCACTCTGACGCCTGATAAAGGTTAGATAGCAACCTGTTAAGCTACTATCTTAACTTAAAGAACCTTCACTCCGCAGCGGTTGCCATCGGGTTGTTCGGATGCGTGGTCCAGTCGCCATGTTTTCCACTGACAACCTTGCCCGTGCGCGGATCGGTCGTGCCGGCCGCCATCGGCTCCATGGTGATGCAGTTTTCGACGGGGCAGACATTGATGCAGAGGTTACAGGCTACGCACTCACTGTCATCGACGCTGAACACGCGGTCCTCGCTCATTAGGATAGCCTGATGCGATGTGTCCTCGCAGGCGGCATAACAGCGACCGCAATTGATGCAAAGATCATTGTTAATCTTGGCCTTGGACACATAGTTCAGGTTCAGGTTCTGCCAGTTCGTCGTATTCGGGATCGCGCGGCCGACTATTTCGGAAATGTCGGAAATCTCTTTCTCGTCCATCCACTGGCCGAGACCGCTGATCATTTCCTGCACGACCTTGAAGCCATAAGTCATCGCCGCAGTGCAGACTTGCACGTTCCCCGCCCCCATCACCATGAATTCGGCGGCGTCTTTCCATGTGGTAATTCCGCCGATACCTGAAATCGGCAAATGCGCCATTGATGGATCTCGCGCGATTTCGGCCACCATGTTGAGTGCGATTGGTTTGACCGCCGGGCCACAATAGCCGCCATGCGCACCTTTGCCGTCAATAGTAGGCTGCGGCGCAAACAGGTCCAGATCCACCGAGGTGATGGAATTGATCGTGTTGATCAGGCTGACCGCATCCGCCCCTCCCTTCATCGCAGCTTCTGCCGGCTTCCGGATGTCGGTGATATTCGGCGTCAGCTTCACGATACAGGGCATGCGCGTATTCTGCTTTACCCAGCGTGTGACCATCTCGATATATTCGGGCACCTGACCGACGGCCGAGCCCATGCCGCGTTCGCTCATGCCGTGTGGACAACCGAAGTTTAGTTCGACCCCATCAGCGCCGGTGTCTTCAACCAGCGGAAGGATCGCTTTCCACGCCTGTTCCTCGCACGGCACCATCAGGGACGCCACCAGCGCCCGGTCCGGATAATCGCGCTTGACGGCTTTCATTTCCCTCAGGTTGACCTCCAGAGGCCTATCCGTGATCAGTTCGATATTATTCAACCCCAGAAGCCGCCGGTCCGCGCCCCAGATCGCGCCATAGCGCGGCCCGTTTACGTTGACGACCGGGGGACCGGCTTCGCCTAAAGTCTTCCAGACGACACCGCCCCAGCCGGCCTCGTAGGCCCGCCGCACGTTGTATTCCTTGTCCGTCGGCGGGGCGGATGCCAGCCAGAACGGATTAGGTGACTTGATTCCTACGAATTTGCTATTCAGGTTTGCCATGGCACTGGCTCCTTTTCCGTCGTTTTTCAGACATTGAAACTGGCGTGGATATCGCCGGCGGCATCGCGGCCCTCGGCGACGGCCGTCACGGTAAGGTCGTCACCGCCGCTCGCACAGTCGCCTCCGGCCCAGACCCCGCTGACCGAGGTTCGTCCGGCTCCGGTCACGCGGATTTTGCCCTTTTCGAGGTCCAGTCCGGTTGATGCCGCGTCAAGCTTCTGACCGATTGCCTTGAAAATCTGGTTCGCCTTCAACTCGAAAGTCTCGCCCGTGGTTTCGAGCTTTCCGTTGTTGTTGCGGGTGTAGGCGAATTCGATACCGGCGCTGGCTCCGTTGCCCGTTACCTTGACCGGCTGCGCGTTGTAAATAATGCGCAC
>JAHEFH010000046.1 GCA_024640245.1 Paracoccaceae bacterium
ACTTTCTGTTTTCGATTTAGTGCCTATTCTTGAGCCTAAAATGGCGATCTGTTGGCATTTCAGCTCGGTCGTTTTGTTTGGATTTGCTTGCAGATACGCGATCGAAAGAACTTTCTTCGACTCAATCATTTTTCGGGATGACGATTATGAAATAGACTACACTATTAATCTTGGCAGGTTCCATGGCGAGCGCCGCGCCGGTCTTTTCGCAAACATCGCGCGTAGGTTTTTATTCTTCCGGCTTCGTACAGGCATAATATTACGATTCGAATGGTTTCAACGAAAATGGAGTCTATGGCGATGTCACAATCGGCTTCAACGCACCCGGTGGCAATTCCCTGTCCTGGGGCGTCGAGCTTGGCGTGGAAGCCACCCATTTCGACGGCGAAACCTGGAATATCTGGAATCCGATTCTATTTCTGAACACCGACTATGGCCGTTTCTCGATCGGCGCGCCCAAATTTGTCTTTAACACGTACACGCTGGACAATGCCTTTAATTCGGCCGGTCTTGTTTCCATTGCCGAATTCGGAAAGGTGACTGCCTCGTTTTCCCGACTTCTTGCATTGGACGTTGATGAATTGATCCCCGGCATCAGCTATGACGGCCAGTTCGGCCAATCGCGGATCGGTGTCTCTTACAATAACTACAGCGAAGGCCCGGCAGATCTTGATATGTGGGCCGTTGCCGTTCGCGACTCCTTCACGAACATCGATGTGTTTGCCGCATACGAGCGCGCGAGTGAAAACGGCTTTAGCTTGGATCACTACGCTGTTGGAGCACAGGGCAACTATGGCAGTCTGGGCTACGGGCTTGCTTATCGCAATGGTGCAGTGTTTAGCGAAGATATCGACTCGATCAGCGGTTATCTCGACTATGACATTACCGAACAAATCGCCGTCAAGGGCGAGGTTGTGCGGATTAATACCCCTGGCGACGATATCAACATTTACGGCCTGAGCGCAGATTACACGTTCTGGAAAAATGCCTACCTCGGATTGTGGTATTTCGACTTCGATCAGGGTGGTGATCCCTTGTATTCGGCAAGGCTCGGCAGGAAGCTCGACTACTAATTCGGAGATATTCCGACAGTCAAAGACAGGGCGCCCGGTGCGCCCTATATCCGTTTCGTGACTTTTCTATCGTCCCGACTGGTAGACCGCACCGACCTCCTGCCGGATAATTGCGGCAATCAGATCGCAATCCGCCAGCGAAAAGGTCAGCGGCAGACGCATGTCGATCAGTCCGCCCAGTATCCGGTCGGTCTGCGGCAGATCCTGACGCTTCACGTAACGCCAACTGTCGTGGCGCGAGGTAAATCCGACCGGTTGATCGGCACCGAACCATTTCAGTTCCACGCCCCGCGCGGCACAGCGGTGCAATACCTGCTGTACCTGCTCCTGTGAAAACTCCGGCAGCAGGAACTGGTGCGACGAAGCGACGAATCCCTCTTTCGGATCGCGGTCGATCAGCGTGATTCCCGGCGCATTGGCCAGTCCGGCATCTATCCGGCGATAGCGTTCGTTCCACGCCTCGCATTGCGCGGGCAGAATTTGGAGTTGCGGTCGCAGGATCGCCGACCGCAAGTTGTCCATGCGCCCCGAGCAATTCGGCGTATCAAGCCTGATATCAGCAAATGTGTCTGCCGGCGCGCCCGCAAGGTGTCGTTCATACAACATATAGCTTCCGGACAACATTGTAGCCCGCGCCATCAGATCGGCATCGTCGGTCACCAGCAACCCGCCCTCGCCCGAATTCATGTGCTTGAAGGTCTGCGTCGAATAGCAACCGGCCACGCCGAAGCGCCCGCTCGGGGTGCCGTTCCAATGCGCGCCCATGGTGTGGGCGCAATCCTCCACCACCTGAACGCCGGAGGCATTGCAGATCGCCATCAGCGCTTCCATATCGACAATATGTCCCCGCATATGGCTGAGCATGAGGACCTTTGCGCCACTGGATGCGATCTTGCGGGACAGATCGTCAAGATCGAGCGCGAGCTTGTCAGTAATCTCGACGAATACAGGTTCTGCGCAAACAGATGCAATCGATCCCGGCACAGGGGCGAGCGTGAAGGCGTTGGTCAATACCTTATCGCCCGGCTTGACCCCGATTGCGCGCAGGGCCGCTGACAACGCATAGCCGCCGGAGGCCACCGCCAGACAATATCTCGCCCCCGTAAAAGCCGCGAATTCCTGTTCCAGCAGAGCGGTCTCGGCGACCTCTCCTTCCACCACATTATAGCGGTGCAACCGCCCGTGGCGCAGAACCCGCAGTGCGGCCTCGATCCCCGCTTCGGGGATGGGCTGCTGCTGTGTGAAGTTGCCCGTGAAACGCGTTCCCGTATCGACCGGTTTTATCATGATAGCCTCCTGCTTCAGCCCAGCATCCTTTGCACCAGATCGGGCAAGTCATCATAATGATCCAGCAATGCCTCCGGTGACAGATCCTGAACGGCGCGACCGGTAGGACCAAAAGTGACCAGCGCGCAGGGCACACCAGCGTTTTCCGCCGCCTGCCGATCGGTGATTGTGTCGCCAATAAGGATCGCCCGCGTCCGATCGCCGCCGGAACGCGTAATGGTTTCCCAAAGATGTACCGGATCGGGTTTGCGTACGGTTAGCGTGTCGGCCCCGAGCAAGGCCCTGAAATAGGGGCGAATGCCCAATTTTTGCACCAGTGATTCTGACAGGCCCGCCGGCTTGTTCGTACATATCCCCAGCGCATAACCCTGATCGGTCAGGACCCGCAGGCATTGCTCCACGCCGGGATAAAGCACCGTTTCGCGATCAATGTTGGCCCCGTAGGATTCCAGCAGAAACGGATACTGTCCATCTACCTCTGTCTCGGTCCAGTCCGGCGTTAGCCGCGAAAATCCGAGTCGAAGCATAGCGCGCCCGCCTGCGAAGGCAGTCTGTGCATCGGCAACCGGATCGAGCATCGGGCTATGGCCGAGCCCTTCAAAGCAGGCATTCGCCGCCGCGATCAGGTCCGCGCTGGTGTCTGCCAATGTGCCGTCGAGGTCAAAAATTACAGTTTTCATGTTCACTCTCTTTTCGCGGGTGTGCCATAAGCGGTAACCAAGTGAAAGGTTTCTTGATAAAAGCCCCCTTTTGCAAGGCCCTGTTCGTCGCTAGATAATGCAGACCAAATAAGGAACGAAAAAAATGAGCGTCGCAGTCGTCATTCTGGCCGCAGGTCAGGGCAGCCGCATGAAATCGGAACAGCCCAAGGTCCTGCATCAGGTCGCTTCGGCGCCATTGCTGCACCATGCCATGCGCTCGGGCGCGTCGCTGGAGCCGGAAAAAACCGTGGTTGTCGCCGGGGTAGGCTTCGAGGCGGTCAAAGCCGCCACGCTGGAGTTCGACGAGGATGCGCAGGTCGTTTTGCAAAAGGAACAGAACGGCACCGGCCATGCCGCGTCGATGGCCGAACCGGTGCTGAACGGTTTCGACGGAGATATTTTCATTCTTTACGGCGACACGCCCTTTATCTCGGCCGAAACGCTCGCCGAAATGCAGCAGGTCCGTAGGCAGGGCCACGCCATAGTGAACCTCGGTTTCGAGGCAGCCGATCCGGCCGGCTATGGCCGTTTGATCCTGGCCGACGATGGCACTCTGGACGCAATTGTCGAACATAAGGATGCGACCGAAGCCCAGCGCGCGATCAGCCTGTGCAATTCCGGCGTCTATTGCGTGGAAGGGTCCCTGCTGTTCGAATTGCTGCGAAAAGTCGGAAGCGACAACGCCCAGGGCGAATACTACATTACAGACATCGTCAAGATCGCGCGCGCTCAGGGCCTGACCACTGCCGTGGTGCGTTGTGAGGAATACGAGACACGCGGCGTGAACTCGCGCGCCGAACTGGCGCAGGCCGAGGCGATTTTCCAGCGCCATGCTCGCGCGGACGCCATGGACAACGGCGCAACGCTGGTCGATCCGGAAACCGTATGGTTTGCCTTTGACACCTATGTCGGTCGCGATGTGCTCATCGAGCAGAACGTCGTCTTCGGAACCGACGTCACCATCGAAAGCGGCGCCCGCATCCGCGCTTTTTCGCATCTGGAAGGTTGCCACGTGTCACAGGACTGCGTGATCGGCCCCTACGCCCGTTTGCGCCCCGGCGCGGAAATCGCCGACGGCGCGAGGATCGGAAATTTTGTCGAGATCAAGGCCGCCCAGATCGGCGAGGGCGCCAAGATCAACCACCTCTCTTATGTCGGCGACTCGAGTGTCGGCGACCACGCCAATATCGGCGCGGGCACGATCACCTGCAACTATGACGGCGTCTTCAAACACCGGACCGAGATCGGCGCGCGCGCCTTTATCGGCTCCAACACCATGTTGGTTGCGCCGGTGCGCGTCGGCGACGATGCGCTGACAGGCTCCGGATCGGTCATAACCGAGGACGTACCGGACGGCGCTCTGGCAATCGGACGCGGCAAGCAGGCGAACAAACCCGGTCTCGGGCTGCGTCTGATGCAGAAACTCAGGCAGCAAAAAGCTGCGAAAAGCAAGGAATCGTAATATGTGCGGCATTGTAGGAGTGCTGGGCGACCACGAAGCGGCCCCGATTATCGTCGACGCCCTGAAGCGGCTGGAATACCGAGGCTATGACAGTGCGGGGATCGCGACTGTCCACAAGGGCGTTCTCGAAAGCCGGCGCGCCGTCGGCAAGCTGGTCAACCTGTCCGATCGTCTTGTGCACGAACCCCTGCGCGGCAAAGCCGGCATCGGCCACACCCGCTGGGCGACGCATGGCGCCCCGAATGAGGCCAACGCCCACCCGCAGTCCGCCGGAACCGTGGCTGTGGTCCACAACGGGATCATCGAGAACTATCACGCGCTGCGCGAGGAATTGACCGCCAAAGGTGCCAAATTCCTTAGCGAAACCGACACTGAAACCGTTGCGCAATTGTGCCGCTACTACCTCGATGAGGGCGCAAGCCCGCAAGAGGCCGTCGAAAAGACGCTGCAAAGGCTGGAGGGCGCATATGCGCTGTGTTTCCTGTTCGAAACGGACGACAACCTGCTGATTGCTGCCCGCAAGGGTTCGCCGCTGGCCATCGGACACGGCAAGGGCGAGATGTTTGTCGGATCGGACGCTATCGCGCTTGCGCCGATGACGTCAAAGATCACCTATCTGGAAGAAGGCGACTGGGCCGTCATCACGCGCACCTCGGTGGAAATCCGCGATGTGAACGGCAAGCTGGCCAATCGGCAGATGCGCAACATCCAGTTGAGCGCAATGGCTGCCGACAAGGGCATGTACAAGCATTTCATGGCCAAGGAGATTGCCGAGCAGCCGACCGTTCTTGCGGAGAATATCGGCCACTACATCTCTGACGACCACACACGGATCGACCTGCGCACCGACGAGATCGATTTCTCCAAGGTGACCAATATCACAATGGTCGCCTGTGGCACCGCTTACCTGGCCTGCATGGTGGCAAAATACTGGTTCGAGAAGATTGCGCGCATTCCGGTCGAGGTCGATGTTGCCTCTGAATTCCGCTATCGCGAACCTCCGCTGAACCCGAATTCGCTCGCGATTTTCGTCAGCCAGTCGGGCGAGACGGCCGACACCCTGGCGGCGTTGCGCTATTGCGTCGAGCAGAACATCAAAACTGTCGGCGTGGTGAACGTCGCGGAAAGTTCCATCGCGCGCGAAGCGTCAGTGGTTCTGCCGATCTATGCCGGCGTCGAGATCGGCGTCGCCTCGACCAAGGCGTTTTCCTGCCAGCTGGCGACGCTGGCCGCCATGGTGCTCTATGCCTCCCAGCAGACCGGACAGACCGGCGGACATGATCTGGCTGAACTGGTTTCGGCCTATCACGCCCTGCCCGGCATCGTCAGTCAGGCGCTGCAAATCGAGCAGGAAGTCCGCGCCATCAGCACCGAGCTTGCGACCGCCACCGACGCGCTGTTCCTCGGCCGCGGGGATATGTATCCAGTGGCGCTTGAAGGCGCACTTAAACTAAAGGAAATCAGCTATATACACGCCGAGGGCTATGCCAGCGGCGAATTGAAACACGGGCCGATCGCGCTGGTGGACAAGGATATGCCGGTGGTCGTTCTGGCCCCGAAGGACGCGCTGTTCGACAAGACCGTCAGCAACATGCAAGAGGTCATGGCCCGTCAGGGCAAGGTGCTGCTGATCACCGACAAGGACGGCTTGAAAACCGCCGGTCATGGCGTCTGGCGATCGGTGGTGATGCCGCGCGTCCATCCGGTCTTCGCGCCGGTAGTCTACGCCATTCCGGTGCAGTTGCTGGCCTATTACGCCGCCGTGTCCAAGGGCACTGACGTGGACCAGCCGCGCAATCTGGCGAAATCGGTGACGGTGGAATAGCCCGCATTCTTGGCTCCTCAGACAGGGAAAGAAGCCGGTCAGTTCTTCGTGTCCAACACCGAATAGCGCTTGATTGCAGCCGGACTGCAGCCTAGTTTCCCCTGTATGACGAATGAACCCAAACTGATCGATCCGTTCGCCCGCGCGATTTCCTATCTGCGCGTGTCGGTCACGGACCGCTGTGATTTCCGCTGTGTCTATTGCATGTCGGAAAACATGACCTTTCTGCCAAAAAAAGAGTTGCTGAGCCTCGAGGAACTGGACCGGCTGTGTTCGTTGTTCATTGGCCTCGGCGTCGAGAAACTGCGCATTACCGGCGGCGAGCCGCTGGTGCGCCGGGGGATCATGGACTTTTTCCAGGCTATGTCCCGCCATCTGGACAGCGGCGCCCTTCGCGAGTTGACGCTGACCACCAACGGATCACAACTGCGCAAGTATGCCGGCGATCTGGCGGCTTGCGGCGTAAAAAGGGTCAATATCTCGCTGGACACGCTGGATGAGCAGAAATTCGCAAAAATCACGCGCTGGGGCCGTCTGGCGCAGGTGCTCGACGGCATCGACGCTGCGCAAGAGGCGGGGCTGCAGGTCAAGATCAACGCCGTGGCCCTGAAGGGCGTCAACGACGACGAACTGGAGCACATGGTGACGTGGTGCGGCGCGCGCGGCATGGACCTGACCTTTATCGAAGTCATGCCGATGGGTGACATCGGCAACGAAAACCGGCTGGACCAGTACTGGTCGCTCAAGGATTTGCGTCGCCAGTTAGAGGAATTCGCGCCATTGGTGGACGTCGACGACCGCACCGGCGGACCTGCCCGCTATGTCCGCGTGGCCGAAACCGGCCAACGCATCGGGTTCATTACGCCGCTGAGCCACAATTTCTGCGAAAGCTGCAACCGCGTTCGACTGACCTGCACCGGCGAACTGTACCAGTGTCTGGGACAGGAGGAGCAGGTTGATCTGCGCAAGGCACTGCGGGACAACCCTGCGAACGACAGGGCCGTCGAAGAAGCAATTTTCGCTGCAATCGCCAAAAAACCCAAAGGCCATGATTTCGACTATTCCCGTCGCGAAGTTGCCGGGGAAATGTCGCGCCACATGAGCCACACAGGGGGCTGAAAAGGACGCCTGCTATGGCAAAAGTTGAAAAAACCGAAGCGGAATGGCGCGAGCAACTGTCCGACCTTGCCTTTAAGGTTACCCGCAAGGCCGGCACCGAGCGCGCAGGAACCCACGACAATTTCCCAAAAGAACCCGGAGTTTTCCGCTGCATTTGCTGCGATGCACCGCTGTTCGATGCCGCCGCTAAATACGATTCCGGTACCGGCTGGCCGTCTTTTTACGCGCCGGTCAGCCCGGGTGCGGTGGCTGAGCGCGAAGACAACAGCTGGTTTTCCCGCCGGACCGAGGTTCTTTGTGAAAACTGCGACGCCCATCTCGGCCACGTTTTTCCGGACGGACCGAAGCCGACCGGATTGCGTTATTGTATGAACGGCGTCGCTCTGAAATTCGAACCGGAAAAAAGCTAGGCGAACAGCCTAGATCGCCTCGCCCAAATTGAAATTGCCGAGGTTCCCGATGATTTGCTGGAAGAAACTCGGACCTTTGACAGGAATATCAGTGATCCGGCGGTTCAGCGCGATCACGCGTCCATCCTCGAGGCTGAGCCGCTCCACATTCGAAACCACTCCATTGCCGTCGAAAGAGATGGCGACGATCTGGCGTTCGACCTCTTGGGGGGCGTGATAGGTCTCGTATTTCATACGGCTGGAAATATAGTACCATCCGTCGTCGCGCATGACGCCCGAACTGGTCGGACTGCCAATTGCCTCGTAAACTGATTCGCGGTTGTCCCTGCCCACGGCGATGCCCGACAGGCTATCTTCGTTCGGAACATATCCGTGAGTCCGGACTTGCGGCGTGCATGCCATAACGGCACAGACTGACAAAACCAGAATTGCGGATCTTGTTCTACGGCCAAACATTATTCATACCCTCGCAACGCCTCATGCTTTACCCCTCATATCTTGCGCTTGTTCTATTCGCAAACAACTTCTAAAATTGTGCGACGCCCGCGGGCAAAAAACTGACGGACCGACCATTGACCTCATCCAGCACATCCGACGACCCCAACCGCCATTCGCTGCGCGTTGCAGACCTGCGACACTCCGGCGGAACGGATTTCGACATCCGGTTTTCACCCTCCGACATGTCGGAAGCCGCAAGAACGCTGAAAATCCCCGGCGTGGCCAAGATGCGGTTTCAAGGGAAGATGGCGCCCTTGGGCAAGTCCGACTGGGAGCTCAAAGGCACCGTTGGCGCCACCGTGACCCAGGAATGCGTTTTGACACTGGCGCCCGTCAGGACCCGTATCGACGAGGACGTTTTTCGGATTTTCCGCAGGGATATGCCTGATTTCGAGGACGGTTCCGTCGTCGAACTGGACATGGACGAAAACGAGGAATCGCTCGGCACCGAAATCGACCTGTTTTCCATAGCGGTAGAAACGATTGCACTGGCCTTGCCCCCCTACCCCAAAGCGGAAGGTGCAGAGTTGGAAAAAACGGTATTTGCCGGCGACGGCGTTGCCCCGATGACCGACGAGGATGCGAAACCGTTTGCATCATTGGCCGCTTTGAAGGATAAACTGCAGGAAGAATAATCGCCGAGGCGGAAAAAGGGCTTGCAGTGCCGCGAATACTTTGTATTTTCGCGGCTCTTCTATTCAGGCGGAGACTCAGGTTTGTCAGGGGCGTTCCCAGCAACCGTTTAGCCGCGAATTCCGGGCGAAGGCCCGAACTTTTGAGGTTGTGACATGGCTGTCCCTAAGAGCAAGATTACCCGTTCGCGTCGCGGTATGCGTCGTTCCCACGATTCACTCGTTGCGGAAAACCCCAACGAGTGCGGCAACTGCGGCGAACTGAAACGCCCGCACCACGTTTGTGGCGCCTGTGGTCACTATGATGATCGCGAAGTTGTCTCCTCGGTCGACGAAATCGATCTCGAAGACGACGCCGCCTAAAGATTCGGACGGGAGGTCACTTGATGACCGATGATGTCATCGAAAACAGATCTCCATCTGACCTTCGAACCGTAATATCTGTCGACGCCATGGGAGGTGACCGTGGCGCCGAAGCTGTTGTCGGCGGTATGGCCCTGTCTGCAGAGATCAATCCCGAGATCCGATTTATTGTCCACGGCGACAGCGCCAGACTGGAAGAGTTGATCGGAAAGCGGGCGATCCTGTCGGAACGCTGTGAAATCCGCCATGCTGACAGCGCCATCGCGATGGATGAAAAACCAAGCCACGCAATGCGCAATGGCAAGGGCTCCAGCATGTGGGGCGCCATCGACTCAGTACGCGACGGCGAAGCAACCGTCGCGGTTTCCTGCGGAAACACCGGCGCACTGATGGCTATATCCATGGTCCGTCTGCGCCGCGCTCCGGGCGTAAACCGGCCTGCCATCGCGATCCTGTGGCCGTCGGACAACCCGCAGAACTATAACGTGATGCTGGACGTGGGCGCCGATATCAAAGCCGACGCACCCGACCTCCTGAAATTCGCCTTGATGGGCGCTTCCTATGCCCGTAACGGCCTTGGCGTCGCAATTCCGCGTGTCGGTCTGCTGAATGTTGGCACCGAAGAACACAAGGGACGCGCGGAGCTGAAGGAAGCCCACGAGATGATCGCGGCCTCTTCCTCGCAGAACGATATCGTCTTCGTCGGCTTCGTCGAAGGTGGCGATATCCCGTCTGATCGGGTCGATGTCATCGTGACCGATGGCTTCACCGGAAATGTCGCGCTCAAGACCGCTGAAGGCACCGCCAAAGCCATTGGCCGGCAGCTTCGGGCCGCTTTCAAACGTACACTGATGTCTCGACTCGGTGCCCTGTTCGCCTATTCCTCCATGCGCCAACTGCGCGAGAAAATTGACCCGAGGCGCGCCAATGGCGGCGTTTTTCTGGGCTTGAACGGCACTGTCATCAAGTCGCACGGCAGCGCCGACGCCACCGGCGTATCGGCCGCAATCAAACTGGCCTTCACGCTGGCCCAACTCGGCTTTGCCGATAAAATTGCTGCAAGAGTTGCATCCGCCGTCCCGCATGGCGATGATGTTGCAAACGCAGTCAGGTCCGAAAACGGGGAATGATGACAATTATACGCGCAGTACCGGTCGGAATCGGCCACTACCTTCCCGAACGGATTGTACCAAACTCCGAATTCGAAAAGATGCTGGACACCAGCGACGAGTGGATTCGCTCGCGCTCCGGCATCGAGCAGCGCCATTTCGCGGCAGAGGGGCAGTTGACCTCGCATCTGGCAATCGAAGCCGCGAAGGATGCGCTCGCCGATGCGGGACTGGAAGCGAAAGACATTGACGCGCTGGTGCTGGCGACATCGACGCCCGACCAGACATTCCCTTCAACCGCCACCAAGGTGCAAGCCGCGCTCGGCATGGGCGCAAGCTTTGCCTTCGATCTTCAGGCCGTATGCGCGGGCTTTATCTTCGCGCTCGCCAATGCCAATGCGCTGATCCTGTCCGGGCAGGCCAAGCGGGTGATGGTCATCGGGGCAGAGACTTTTTCCCGCATCCTGAACTGGGATGACCGCAGCACTTGCGTTCTGTTCGGCGACGGCGCCGGCGCCCTGATCCTAGAGGCGCAGGAAGGCACAGGCGACGTGTCCGATCGCGGCATCCTTGCAACCGAACTGCAGTCCGATGGCCAGTATAACGACCTTCTGTACGTGGATGGCGGGGTGTCATCGACACAGACCGCCGGCACATTGGTGATGGAAGGAAAAGAGGTTTTCAAGCATGCGGTAACCAAGCTGGCGCAGGCCGGTGAAGCCGCGATGAACAAGGTCGGCGTGACCGAAGCCGACATCGACTGGATCGTCCCGCACCAAGCCAACCTGAGGATCATCTCCAAGACGGCAGAGAAGATGAAAGTGCCCATGGATCGTGTGATTGTGACCGTTCAGGACCACGGAAACACCTCCGCCGCGTCGATTCCCCTTGCCCTGTCCGTGGGTAAAAAACGAGGCCAGATCAAAAAGGGCGACCTGCTTCTGAGCGAGGCAATAGGGGGCGGATTGGCATGGGGAGCCGTGCTAATCCGGTGGTAACGGGCTTTTTTGTCCTATTTACAAACGGTTGTTGTTGACTCTGAATCGGGATTGCCAATATCCTTTTTGCGAAGCAAGAGGAGAGTGAAGCATGAGCGGCAATACGTTGACCCGATTGGACCTGAGCGAAGCGGTGTTTCGCGAGGTCGGCCTTTCCCGTAACGAGTCCGCAGAACTGGTCGAAAGCGTATTGAAACATATTTCAGACGCGCTTGTCCGGGGAGAGAACGTAAAAATTTCGTCCTTTGGAACATTCAACATCCGGGACAAGAATGCACGCATGGGGCGCAATCCGAAAACCGGCGAAGAAGTTCCCATCAAACCCCGACGCGTTTTGTCGTTCCGGCCGTCCCACCTGATGAAGGACAGGGTCGCTGAAGGAAACAAATCGTAGTTGGAATTTACCATGAAAAAGGCCCCTGACGCCTTTCGCACGATCAGTGAAGTTTCTGACTGGCTCGAAACCCCGGCCCATGTGCTGCGATTTTGGGAAAGCAAGTTTTCACAGGTCAAGCCTGTCAAACGCGCCGGCGGGCGGCGATACTACCGTCCCGACGACATGCGTCTGCTGGGAGGCATAAAGCAGTTGCTGCACAATGACGGGTTGACCATCAAGGGCGTACAGAAAATCCTGCGCGAACACGGCATCAAGCACGTCACCGAACTGTCACCGGAAGTCACAGACACGCCGGCCCCGGGTCAGAAGGCCTCGCGCGCTTCCGACATGGATACACTCACGGACCAGATCGCAAAACAGGTGGCCAGCACGGCAAAGGCGCAAGAAATCCCATCGGCGCCGGAACCCCTGAAGCTTGGTGAATTGCAGCAGAGCAAAGCGGATACTGCCGCGGTTCAGGAAGCGGCTCAAGAACCCGATCAGGGCTTGGGCGACGAGCGGCAAGAGGCCCTGCTCCTGCAGCCAGAGGATGCAGCAGAGCAGCCTGCAGCCACCGAAGAGGATGCCCACGAAGCCGAGGCCGAACAGATTTCGGAACTCTACGGTCGCCTTAAATCCCTGCGGCGGCGGATGCAGGAAGCCTGATATCTTGGTTTGGCGAAAAATCCCCTTCAGGTTTATCGCATTCCCGCTTGCGTCGCATTTTTTCAAAGCTATAAGAAGGCGAAATCGGGCTATAGCGCAGTTTGGTAGCGCGTTCGTCTGGGGGACGAGAGGTCGCAGGTTCGAATCCTGCTAGCCCGACCATAATGCAAGCACCCCCTTCGCAAGCAATCTCCATTCCAACCCGTCGGAGCGTGTCATGCAAAAACTAGGCCAAGGCGTCCTGCCATCCCAGACTATCAGGCAAATGCTCGTGGATGGCCAGATCGCGGTCGCGCATCCTGTCACCGACGGCCAGGTGCAACCGGCCAGTCTCGATCTGCGGCTCTCTGACAAGGCCTGGCGTGTCCGCGCCTCTTTCCTGCCCGGCAAGGATGGTACCGTCGCTCAACGGCTGGAAGAATTCCAGATGCACGAGATTGACCTGACAAACGGCGCCGTGCTGGAAAAGGGCTGCGTCTACGTCGTGCCGCTGATGGAATCTCTGGCCCTGCCCGACGATGTCAACGCGGTCGCAAACGCCAAGAGCTCGACCGGACGGCTGGACTTGTTCACACGCTGTATCGCCGATCACGGTATCGAGTTCGACCGCATCGAGCGCGGTTATCACGGCCCGCTTTATGCAGAGATCAGCCCGAGATCGTTTTCGGTACTCGTACGGCCAGGCATGCGGCTTAACCAGATCCGCTTCCGTCATGGCAAATCGGTACTGTCGGACGACGAACTTCGGGCAATGCACGCCAAAATCGGCTTGGTAAACGGTGAGGCTCAAATCGACGGCGGACTGGGTTTCAGCGTCGACCTGCAACTGGGCGAGGATCATCTGGTCGGTTATCGTGCCAAACCGCACACCGGGCTGATCGACCTCGACCTGATAAACCATTACGACCCCCGCGAATTCTGGGAGCCTGTCCATTCCGACCGGGGCCGGATCATACTGGACCCGGGAGCTTTCTATATTCTCGTCAGCCGCGAAGCGGTGCATATCCCGCCGAACTGTGCAGCTGAAATGGCCCCATATCTAGCGATGGTCGGTGAATTCCGTGTACATTATGCCGGATTCTTTGATCCCGGCTTCGGCCATGCAGCCGCCGGAGGCGGCGGTTCGCGAGGCGTACTGGAGGTTCGCTGCCACGAAGCACCGTTCGCACTGGAACACGCCCAGAGCGTTGGACGGCTGGTTTACGAGCGGATGGCGGAAGTTCCGGATGTGCTGTATGGCGCAGGGCTCAAGTCGAACTACCAAGGGCAAGGCCTGAAGCTGTCAAAGCATTTCAGAGCGTGAACCGTTACCGGCCCTCCCTGCCCGTCACCGTCATTGCAGGTTGTCGAACAGTTCTTTGATCCGCGCGCGTCCCAGTTCCACACGGCAGGACCGGATAGCGATGCCGGTTCCGGATCCGCCGCCAAAGGTCGTTCCGACAAACTCGCATTGGTCGTCGCGGTAAACTGTCCAAGCCTTCTGGCTCTGCTCCAATGCCAGCACTCCCAATTCCCTACCGGTGATTTCGTCAAGTTCGCGAGCCGAGCGAGTCGCCAGTTCCAGCGCCGCTGCGAGCGTCCTGTCGACCGTTTTTTCTACGTTGGCCAGGCAGTCCGCCGTTTCCACCTGACTTGAGGAACTGATGCTGCATTCGAAAGACGGGTCCGCCACGGCAAGAACCGGAAAAAGGCAAAAAGCACCAGCTATTCCTGAAGATATTCCCCTCATAGTACCCCCTGTCGCGCCCGGGTCCGCGCATAAAACTTGCACTAAACGTCAATTTTAATGTGAAATAGGCCTAACTTTTCAATCTAACATTGCACTATTCGAACATATCCTCCTGTTCGTCGTCGTCAACGTAGTCGTCATCATCCGCGTCGCCTTCGCCCTCCGCGCCGGGCATCATCCCGGGCGCAGGCCGGTTGTCCAGAAGGCCGGAGTCGCGCAATTCCTTGACACCGGGCAGGTCACGGGCGCTTTCCAGACCGAAATGATCAAGGAATTCCTGCGTCACGATAAACGTCACCGGACGGCCCGGGGTCATCCGCCTGCGGCCGAATTTTATCCAGTCCAGTTCCAGCAACAGGTCGATCGTACCGCGCGATACGGAAACGCCACGAATTTCCTCGATCTCGGCTCGCGTTGTGGGCTGATGATAGGCGATGATTGCCAGCGTCTCGATCGCAGCGCGTGACAGTTTTCGGGTCTCGACCCTTTCCTTCTGCATCAGAAATCCGAGGTCGGGCGCGGTTCGGATCGCCCAGTTGTCACCGACCTTTACCACAGCAACGCCACGGCCCTCATAGCGCTTTCGCAGTGACACCAGCGCCTCTGCCACATCGCAACCATGCGGCAGTCTCTCCTCGATCTCTTTTTTGCCCAGTGGCTCTGCCGACGCGAACAGTATCGCTTCAACCATGCGCTCCTGCTCCGCCATAGGAGGCGCTTGAAACAGGGTCTCGGTCAGCTTTTGCTCAACCATGGTCGCCGACCTTTCTGCGCAGTTCAATCGGTGCAAACATCTCGGACTGCCGAATCTCCATCTTTCCGGCCTTTACCAACTCCAGCGAGGCCGCAAAGGTCGAAGCGGTTGCAGAACGCCGGAATTTCGCGTCATTTTGCCAACCCTCGGGCAGGAACTGTTGAAGCGTACCCCATTCGATGGCGTGACCGATCAGCGATTTCATGCGTTCGAGCGCCTGCTCCATGGTGTAGACCGCATCCCGCCGCGACAGGTGCAACGGTTTAAACTGATCCTTGGTGCGGGTCCGCGCGTAGGCCTGCATCAGGTCCAGAATGGTCGCGGTATACTTGATCTTGCGCTTGTGCTCGACATCTTCCGGAATGCCGCGTGCGAAGAAATCGCGGCCCTTCTGGTCGCGCCCCATCAGTCTCGCGGCAGACCGGCGCATGGCTTCCAACCGCTCCAGCTGGAACGCCAGATGCGCGGCCAGTTCCTCGCCCGACGGACCCTCTTCGCCGGGTTCAGGCGGCAACAGCAAGCGCGATTTCAGGAATGCCAACCAGGCCGCCATCACTAGATAGTCGGCGGCCAGTTCAATCCTCAACTGTTTGGCGACCTCGACGAAACCGAGATACTGCTCGGCCAGTTCCAGCACCGAAATCCTGCGCATGTCGACCTTTTGCGACCGCGCCAGCGTCAGCAACAAGTCCAGCGGTCCTTCGAAGCCCGCGACATCAACAACCAGACTTTCCTGAAGGCGCCGGTCTTCGATCGAAATATTCGATGCTGTGTCAAACATGTCGGAAATGGAGTCGTCAGGCATGAGCGTCCTCTTTCATCAATGCGTCAAAATCGGCGATAGCCTGGCTAAAATCGAACGGCTCCGGCGCAGTGCGGTAGGCAAGCGCCGCCTCTGCGCGGCGCAGGGCATCGCCTGCCAGAACCGGCGTTTCAGCCAGAATTTCGGTCATCTCGGCGGGTTCGCCGTTGCAATGGAGGATCACGTCGCAGCCGGCTGCAAGTGCGGCCCGGGTGCGAGTGCGAAAATCGCCCGACAGCGCCTGCATCGACAGGTCGTCGGTCATCAGAAGTCCGCCAAAACCGATGTCCAAGCGGATCATGTCAATGACTCGCGGCGACAGGGTGGCGCAGGCGTCAGGATCAATCGCCGGATAGACGATGTGGGCCGTCATGGCCATCGGCAGGTCGGCGAGACGTGCGAAGGGCAGAAAATCGCTCGCGGCCAGCGTTTCTCGGTCGATATCGACCACAGGCAATTCCAGATGGCTGTCCATATCGGCGCGACCATGTCCGGGAATATGCTTGATGATGGGCAGCACTCCGCCAGCCAAAAGCCCCTCGGCCACTGCACGGCCCATTTCGGCCACTGTGTCCGGATCGTGACCGTAGCAGCGGTTCAGGATAATCTCGTGCGAAGTCGGGGTCGCGACATCCAGCATCGGGGCACAGTTCACGTCGATGCCCAGCGCCCGCAGTTCCGTCGCGATGATCCGGTAGCGCAACGACATCGCGCGCCTGCGGTTTTGGGGGGCGACAGCGGCCATCTGGTCCAGCGGAGGCATCCAGTCCAGCCACTGGGGTGGACGCAGGCGCGCCACCCGTCCGCCCTCCTGATCGATCAGGATCGGCGCATCGCGCCCGACCGTTTCCCGAAGAGAAGCCGTTAGGGCACGGAGTTGGTCCGGTGATTCGATATTGCGCGAAAATAAGATGAAGCCCCAAGGATCGGCATCCGCAAAAAACGCCCGTTCAACCTCTGACAGAACAGGCCCGAGGCAACCGAAGATTGCCGCCCGCGCCGTCATTAGCGGGCCACCACGGGAATACATTGCGCACCGCGCTGGATCAACGCCGAACACATTGCCTTGGATTCTGTCGAATCGGCAAACCCGACGGCCCGCAGGCGATAAAACTGGCGACCCCCGGTTTCCACATGCTGCACGAGGAAATTCTTGCTGCCGAGCAGGTCATGGTGCTTTGCCGAAATTCGGACCCATTCCTTAAGCGCGGTTTCTCGGCTGTCGTAGGCGCCGAGCTGGATCAGGCGGGTACCCAGCTTCGCGTCCGGCACCTCGCGAGACAGCGGCTTCGGCGCGGCAGAGGGGATGGGCGCGGCATTCGCCTTTGCCAGTTTGACCTCGTTTGAGCGGAACTGTGGCATTATCGAAATTGCGGGGGCGTATTTCGTTCCTCCTAGCGGATCGGCCTTTGCGACGTCTTCTGCGTCTGGCTCGGCCAATTCGTCGTCTCTGACCAAGCTGACCTCGGCACCGGAACTATCGATCCGCATGCCCTCGGGCACATCCCGAACCGTGAGTGTGATGGGAGCATCCGTCTGCTGGCGCTCTTCGAGCTCGATCAGCATAGCAATGGTATCTTCAGTGTTTTTCTCCTGCGGATCGCGGGACCGGCCATCGCTGACGGCATCCTCGATGCTGTCCAGAATCAATTCGGCAACCGGCTCGGGTTGGATATCCGCAGTCTCCGCAAGTTGCTGGACAGGAATATCTTCCGCCAGCAGGTTAAGCGGTTCAGGCGCCAGAACCACGCGGTCCGATGGCTTTTCCGCTTCGCCTTCTGACTGAACGGAGTTCACCGCCAGACCGGTATAGCTGGATTGAGCACCTCCGGGGTCTACGGGCGGGACGCGCGCCGGCCCTTCCATAGCTTTGATGACCGGAACTTCGTTCGGATCGCGCTGCACCAGTTGCAGCCCCCAGTAGACCATGACACCCAGAACGCCTACAGACGTCACGGCCCCCAGCCAATGGATCAGCGGGTTGCTTGTCGGTTTTGCGTCTTTGGCCTTTAATTGCGCCTGTGACTCGCCAAAATTGCTTTCGGACATTGGTATAGCCTCTCTAAGCACACATTATCTTGTATGCCGTACTGCTCCAACCCCGAAATCTGCTATTTTTTATGAATTATCGCATTTCCTGTAACGGGGTCACACCAAGAATACCAAGTCCGGCCGAAATCACAACGGCTACGGCTCTGCAAAGGGCAATTTTGGCAGTGGATGTGGCTACGTCATCCTCTTGCAAGAATCGCAATTCAGGCAGTTCCTTGCCGCGATTCCACAGCGCGTGGAAATCCGAGGACAACTCGTAGAGGTAAAACGCGATCCGGTGCGGCTCGTGATTCTTCGCGGCCAGTTCCAGCAAACGCGGCCATTCGCCAATCTTTCTGGCGACCGCCAGTTCCGCGTCATGGGCCACGGTCGACATATCGGCCGAGAGCAAGGCCTCGCGCGAAACATCGATGCCCGCTTCTTTGGCCTTGGCCAGAACGGAACTGATCCGCGCATGGGCGTATTGCACATAGAATACCGGATTGTCCTTCGACTGCTCCATGACCTTGTCAAAATCGAAGTCAAGCGTGGCGTCGTTCTTGCGCGTCAGCATCACGAAACGTGTCACGTCGGAGCCGACCTGATCAACCACGTCGCGCAGGGTCACGAAAGTGCCGGCGCGCTTGGACATTTTGAAGGGCTCGCCGTTCTTGTAGAGCTTTACCAGCTGCGTCAGCTTGATATCCAGCGGAACGCGGCCATCGGAAAGGGCGGACACCGCCGCTTTCATCCGCTTGACATAACCGCCGTGGTCAGCGCCGAAAATGTCGATCAATTCGTCGAATCCGCGTTGGATCTTGTCGTAGTGATAGGCGATATCGGGGGCGAAATAGGTCCATGTGCCATCAGATTTCTTCACGGGCCGGTCAACATCGTCGCCGTGAAGGGTAGATTTGAACAGGGTTTGGATGCGCGGCTCCCAATCCTCGGGCACTTTGCCCTTTGGCGGCTCCAGCAC
>JAHEFH010000167.1 GCA_024640245.1 Paracoccaceae bacterium
ACGCGATCTTCGGCCTGCTGGATCCAGAAGCCCAATTGCCGGTGATAGAAGTGGTAAAGCGAATCTGACAGGGCCTCAGGGGGCACTTCTCCGGCGTCGCCATCAAGCCAAATTTCCTCAACGGCAATAATTGTGTCATTCAGGAAGCGCAGCCGCCGGATACGCGTGCCGTGTTCTGCCGTCCCGAAACGGGGCAAGTCGGCAGGCTTTGCCATGGCCGAGACATCGAGAACCCGCGCACGCGGCAGGCCGCCTCCTTCCGGCAGTTCGAGCCGGAACATGGAATAGACACTGTCAGAACGCCCGCCGTGACGGACATAGTTGCCGGACCCCTGAATGCGTTGCAAAAAGCCCTTTTCGGCCAAAATGGCCAATGATTTTCGCAATGTTCCGACAGAGATATCAAGCGCATCAGCCATCTCGCGTTCCGGCGCCAAACGCGCGCCGTCCAACAATCGACCTGCTGTGATGTCGCGGATCAACAACTCGCTGATCTGAACGTATTTTGGCAGCTCGTTTGGGTTTTTCCGAATCTTGCTCAAGGCGCTCTCCAGGATGCGATGATGAGTCGCAGAAAAAATTGATACACTATTGATCTACATCAAAGCGGATGCTACGCAAGTAGAAATTGAGAAATCACATTGAGGAAAATTGATGACCGTCGTTCCGATTACATCCCAGGATCTCGAAGCTGCTGAAGTCTCTTGGTTTGCGGCTCTGTGTTCTGACGACTACCAGTTTCTGGGCGTGCCCGACGGAGATCTGCGGTCCAGCTGGTCCCACTGTTCGACTATCGTGAAAACAGCTGAGGACTTGGGCTTTCGCAATATCCTCTGCCCGTCGTCGTATCAGGTGGGGCAGGACACGTTGTCCTTCGTTGCCGGATGCGCGCCCATAACCGAGAAGATCAACATGCTTGCCGCAGTGCGTTGCGGCGAAATGCAGCCGATCATGCTGGCGCGCACCATCGCCACGCTGGATCACATGCTCGAAGGGCGCCTGACCGTTAACATCATCAGTTCCGACTTTCCTGGGCAAAAGGAAGATAGCGCTTTTCGTTATCAGCGGTCCCGCGAAGTCGTTGAAATCCTAAAGCAAGCTTGGACAAAGCCGGAGATCAATCATCACGGAGAGGTATATGACTTCGAAGGTCTGACAACTGATCCGGCAGTTCCGTATCAGACTGGTGGACCGTTACTTTATTTCGGCGGCTATTCGCCTTCCGCATTGGAGCTCTGTGGTCAGCATTGCGACGTTTACCTGATGTGGCCGGAAAAAATGGACGAATTAGCGGGTCGGATGCGGGCTGTACACGCTGTGGCCGAGAACTATGACCGCACACTGGATTATGGCCTGAGGGTTCACATGATCGTCCGGGACACCGAGAAAGAGGCGCAGGAATACGCCGATTACATTGTTTCAAAACTGGATGACGAATACGGCCGGCAGATCCGTGAACGGGCGCTGGACGCAACTTCTCTGGGCGTGTCGCATCAGGCGAAGAACCGCGAGGTCGCTGACGAATTTGGTTATATCGAGAAGAACCTCTGGACCGGCGTCGGGCGTGCCCGCTCGGGCTGCGGTGCAGCGCTAGTCGGCTCCGCCGATCAGGTTCTGTCCAAGATCGAGGAATACCAGAAAATGGGCATCCGCGCCTTCATTTTCTCCGGTTACCCGCATATCGATGAAGCGCAGCATTTCGGCAGACTGGTCATGCCGCATCTGAAAACCTGTTCCATGCCGCAATCCTATGGCCGCGTACCTTCCTCGAAACCCGCGACGCCGCTGGGCGCAGGAGTGCGCCGCTAATGGAACGTGTAAAGCTGTCTGATACCCTGAATTTCAGCCGCATCGTCTATGGCATGTGGCGCCTGGCCGACGATAAAGACACATCTGTCGCGTATGTCCAGCGCAAGATAAATACCTGTCTTGATCAGGGCATCACGACCTTCGATCAGGCCGATATTTACGGGGATTATGGCGCTGAAGAGGTGCTCGGGGCCGCTTTGCGACACAACCCGGCCCTGCGCCAGAAAATGCAGATTGTCACCAAATGCGATATTGTGGCGCCCGCCGGCAAATACGCCGATGTACCGGTAAAGTACTATGACACTTCGCGCGGGCACCTGAACGCGTCGGTCGAGGCGTCGCTGCAAAATATGGGCATCGAACACATCGACCTGCTGCTGATTCACCGGCCCGATCCGTTCATGGATCACCATGAAACCGGCGCAGCTCTGGATGATCTTGTCGCTTCAGGAAAGGTCGGCGCGGTTGGCGTGTCGAACTTCAAGCCCTGGGACTGGAACCTGTTGCAGTCGGCGATGAAGAACCGCCTAGTCACGAACCAGATTGAGTTTTCGCTGTCGGCGCATGACGCGCTGACTAACGGGGACCTGTCCTTTCACCAGCTGAACGGCGACCGCGTAATGGCGTGGTCGCCGCTGGGAGGCGGCGGCCTGATGGCGGGAAAAGACTCCCTTGGTTCCGTGATGGATCAGGTCGCCGTCGAACAGAATGTCGATCGCGGCGCGGTTGCGGTCGCTTGGATACTGGCCCATCCGGCAAAACTAATGCCTGTAATGGGAACGAACAACATTTCGCGGATTGCATCGCTGTCAGATGCGTTGCGCGTCAAAATGGACCGTGTGACGTGGTACCAGCTGTACTCCGCCGCGCTTGGACGAGAGGTGGCATAATGGCAGATGGAGGCGCAAACATGGCAACTGCATTCAGACCCGACGCCGACAATACGCGCATTTTGCGGAATGCATTCGGCCGGTTTGCGACCGGCATTACGGTGGTGACGACCAACTCGAACGACGGACCTGTCGGGATAACCGCCAACAGCTTCTCTTCACTGTCTCTAGATCCGGCGCTCGTGCTGTGGTCGCCCGACAAAGGATCGCGCAGGTTTCCCTATTTTGAAAAAGCCGACCATTTTGCAATTCACGTATTGGGGGCGGATCAGGGCGAAATATGCGAGGCATTTGCCAAAAGCGCATATGCATACCAAGACCATTACGGCCACCTGAACAAGTATAACGTGCCCCTGATCGAAAACTGTCTGGCGCGGTTCGAATGCGCACGCGTTGCCGCCTATCCGGGCGGCGACCACATGATCATGGTGGGGCAGGTTATCGAGGCGGAAATGCGTGACGGTGATGCACTGGCATTCTACGCCGGAAAATACGGAAAGCTAGTTGCACCCCAATAGGGAGTGCAAGGATCGCCGTCGGGAGGACGGGTTGAATTCCAGGGAGGAAGCTGAATGGGCGGATTGCTGGCGGTGGTTAGACCACTCAGCGCGTTTAACAGGATTATACTGAAGATTGGGCGCGGGATCGGTGTCGTCGCGATCGGCCTTATGGTGCTTGCAATTTTGATTCAGGTCGTGTTCCGGTACGTGCTTAACAACGCCCTGCCGTGGCCCGACGAGGCTGCTCGCTTCTGCATGCTTTGGATGACGGGACTGATGGCCCCAACCGCATTCCGACGCGGTGGATTTGTCGCCATAGACATGCTCGCCATTGCTCTTCCGAGGATCGCGGGCCAGTTGCTGACGCTGTTTCTGCTATTGATGTCTCTTCTGGTTCTGGTCTTTGCAGTCAAAATCGGCTGGAGCGAAGTAACAGGATTTGGCGGTAAGTTCGCCACCGCGTCGCTGTATTTGCCGACCTCAGCTGCATTTGACGAATTCTTCCGCGTGCCGCGATCCTGGATGATGCTGTCACTGCTTTTGGGAGTCATTATGCTGACGATCGTAAATGTCGAACTGATCTTGCGGTCGATCATTTCTATGCTCGGCGGCGAAGATGATCTTCCCCAAATAGAATTCATCAAAATCGGAGGAGCAGACTGATGCTAGTTTGGTTTTTGCCGGTCTTTTTGGTCTTTCTTCTGGTTGGCCTGCCCGTGTTTTTCGCGCTGTTGGCGGCGCCCGGTATCCTGTTGTATCTGAACGGTCAGGAACGCGACCTGACGCTGCTGTACCGAAACGTTTACAACGGCATGGATAGCTTTCCTCTAATGGCGATCCCGTTCTTCATGCTCGCAGGAGAGTTGATGAACAAAGGCGGCATCACAATGCGCCTTGTCGAATTCGCTCAAGCCCTTATGGGGCATATGCGCGGCGGTCTGGCGCATGTCAATGTGCTGTCTTCGATGCTCTTTGCCGGTCTTTCAGGGTCTGCGGTTGCAGATACCTCGGCGCTTGGCTCCATGTTGATCCCGGCGATGGAGAAACAAGGCTACAGCCGAAAGTTCGCCGCTGCGATCACTGCGGCCAGTTCAGTGATCGGGCCGATCATTCCTCCGTCCGGAATTATGATTATTTACGCCTATGTCATGGGTGAAAGCGTTGCTGCTCTGTTCCTGGCCGGGATCGTTCCGGGAATAATGGTCGGCGTCGGGCTGATGATCATGGTTAAGTTCATGGCCGACAAATATGACTTCCCTGTCGCCAGCCGGAAATACTCCTGGCCGGAACGTGGGCAGGCCAGCATAAAGGCTTTCTTTCCACTTTTGACCCCCGTCATCATTCTCGGCGGCATTCTGGCTGGCGTCTTTACCCCCACCGAAGCCGCGGCCGTGGCAGTCGCCTACGCGCTGGTAATCGGCTTCTTCGTACTGCGCACCCTGAGTTTGAAAGAGATACCCGACATCCTTACACGCGCAGGCCTGACCTCCTCGGTGGTGATGCTTCTTGTAGGCGCCGCGATGGCGTTCAAGACCGTTGTCAGCCTTAGCCATGCCCCGGAACATCTGGCGGCGTTCATATTGGCGCTGTCCGACAACCCGCTGATCCTGCTTTTCCTGATCAATATCCTGCTATTTATAGTCGGCATGTTTCTGGATGCAGGACCGGCGATCATCATTCTCGGCCCGATACTTGGCCCGATTTTTACCAGCCTCGGCGTCGATCCTGTGCATTTCGCTATTATCATGAGCGTTAACCTGACCGTAGGGCTGGCCACGCCGCCGATGGGGCTGGTGCTGTTTGTCGCCTCGGCCGTGTCCGGTGAAAGGGTCGAGGCCATCGCCCGCGCGATTCTGCCATTCCTGGCGGTTGAAATTCTGGTGATCTTTCTGATCACCTATTTCCCCGCCATTTCCATGACGATCCCGCGTCTGACCGGGTTTGTACAATAAATCAAACTTCGAAGAAAAACTGAGTATGCAAGGGAGGAACCATAATGCTCAATAAGAC
>JAHEFH010000168.1 GCA_024640245.1 Paracoccaceae bacterium
CGCCCAAACCGCCCGCGACGGCATAGCTGGCTAGGAAAGTCAGCGGCAACCGATGCTTGCGATAGGCCCATGTCTGCCACAGATTGGGAAGTATGTTCGGGATCGAAAAGATCGTGATCGCGAAAGGCAGGTCAAACATCAGCGCCAACAGCGGAACCGCCAACAGCGGCGCGCCAAAGCCCGTCGCGCCCTTGAGGATACCGCCCAGCGCAAAGGCTATGCCGATGATTATGATCGTTTCCATATCTAGTCCTCTGCGACGGCGCGGGACAGGATGGCCTGCGCATTACCGTTTGCGCTATCACCCGCCCAAGCCACGTACTGGTCTGGACGGACCAGAACCAGCCCCGCCTGCCAGTCTTGCCGCGCCTCGCCGCCCGTGTCCTTGACGACGTGCAGGGTCATTCCTAGCCTGTTTGCCGCGGCTCGGAAGACAGCGGCTTCGGCGGCGCAATGCCCCAGCGCGAACAGGGTGAAGTCCGGCCCCAACCTGTGGTAGGCATTGCTGCCGTCGCCCAATGTGCGCGGTGCAAGATGATGTCCGGCGCGGGCGCGGAATTCATGGCTGCCCAACGCGCCGGGGGTCGCATCCACATGGCCCGCCACAATCGGCGAACCGTCGTAATTCGGCTCAAACGCCATGACCTCGGCCGAGCCTTCGTTCCGGGTGTCCCAGGCATGGCGGAAGGCAGGCTCGTCCGTGTCCGGATTATGCCGGTTCAGGAAATCGCGGTCCTCGTGAATGAAGCGCTCGATGAAATTGTCGGCGGTGCTGGCAAAGACCGGCCGGCGCTCCACATCGTAGCTGTCAAGCAACGCATCGCTGCCCCATCCCTGCAGGACGGCGGCCAGCTTCCATCCCAGATTGCGGGCATCCTCGAAGCCGGTGTTGATACCGTAGCCGCCATATGGCGGGTGCGAATGGGCGGCGTCTCCCGCGACGAAAACGCGTCCGGCGCGATAATTGTCGGCGATCGCAAAGCGCAGGTCCCAGAACCCGACATAATCGAACTCGACGTCGATTTCGGCGCCGACCGCAGTTTCCACATAGGCCTTGAAGTCAAAATTCTCTTTGGTCGTATCCGCCGGAACCGGCGCGTGGAAGAACCATGTCGTGCCAAGGTCGACCCGTCCGAAGAACATCCAGTAGCCCTGCATTTCGGGCTTCAGCACACAGTAGAACTGTTTGTCGGGATAGCGTTTCAGCAATTCGTGCAAATCGGTGGAACGAAACACCAGAAGGACCATTTTCTTGTCGTGCTCTACCTTGGTCTGGGTAATACCGGCAACCTCGCGCACGGTAGAATGGCTGCCGTCTGCGCCGACAAGATAGCGTCCGGTCAGTTCCCGCACCTCGCCGCCGTCTCGCGCGCGCAAACTCACAGTCGCGGTATCGCTGTTTTGTGTGACGCCCTCTGCCGACCAGCCGTAGTCAATGTCGACAGTGGGAATTTCCGTCGCCCTGTCGCGCAATACTTGTTCGGTGGCATATTGCGGCAAGCGCTCGTTGTCGGTGTAGTAATAGGGCCTCACCAGATGCCGTTGCAGCCAGTCATAGTGATAGCCCGACAGCAGCGTATCGTAGCTGGTCATGCCGCCGATGCCATAGTCGGTCGGCACAGTACGGGCCGACCTCAATTCCGCCTCACAGCCCCAAAAATGAAAGTGCTCGACCGTCCGCTGGGTCAGGTTCTGGCCCTTGGGAACATGGTGCAGGGTCGGGTATTTCTCGGCCACGGCAACGGAAATTCCGCGCTGACCCAGTTCGATGGCCAGACCCATGCCGACCGGTCCGCCGCCAACGATGACGACGTCGTAAATCTTGTCAAATTGTATGCTCATTCGCCCGGGACCGCCCCTGCCTCAAGATAGATATGTTTGGTTTCCAGAAAGTCGTTCAGACCTTCAATGCCGTGTAGCCTGCCCAGACCGGATTGGCCATAACCGCCGGTTTCCGCCTCGGCCAGCAGTTTCAGGTGCGAGTTGAGCCAGACCGTTCCTGACCGAATCGCGCGGCTTACCCGCATGGCGCGGTTGAGGTCTTTGGTGAAGACGCTCGCAGCCAGGCCGTAGACCGTGGCGTTGGCCATATGGACCGCCTGCGCCTCGTCCTCGAACGTCTCAACCGACGCGATCGGGCCGAACAGTTCCTCCTGCACCAAATCCGATTGCAGGTCCCCGATCCGGAACAGGCTGGGCGTCAGGAATGCGCCATGCCCGAGCGGTTCGCCCTGCAGAAGCATTTCGCCCTCGTCGCTTGCCTGTTCGATGATACGCATCAGGCGGCGCTGGTTGTCGACGTCGATAAGCGATCCCATCTGGCTGTCCGGATGAGCGCCGGGGCCGGTGCGGACGGATTTGTAGGAAGCGATCATGCGTTGCTCGAAGTCCTCTCGGACAGAGGCGTGAACTATGAAGCGCGCCGCCGCGACGCAGATCTGGCCGGCCATGACCAGAGAGCCATGCGTTAATTCCCGAACCGCCAGATCCAGATCGGCATCGGGAAAGATCACCGCGGGGGCCTTGCCGCCCAGTTCCAGATTAACCCGTTTCAGCGTCGGCGCTGCTGCCGCCATGATCAGTTTTCCGGTGTGGCTGGAACCGGTAAAGCTGATTACGTCGATATCGGGCGAGGCGACCATAGCCTTGCCAACCTCGGTGCCGTTTTCGTTGACTGAGTTCACTACGCCCGCAGGCAGGCTGGGACAATCTGCCAGGCATTCCATCACACGCGCATGGATCAGCGGCGTCTGGTCCGCAGGCTTGATCACGCAGGTGCAACCCGCCGCCAGCGCCGGCGTCAGCGACCGGATCAACAGGGTGACCGGCGCATTCCAAGGTACGATGATTGCTGCAACACCTGCCGGTTCGCGGTTCAACAGGGACAAGTTGCCGGGCATGGTTTCCTGCATCCGACCCTGAATGGCACGCGCCAGACCGGCATAGTAGCGGGTCTCGGAAATCGAACCGATCATTTCGCCCACGGCCTCGGACCGCAGCTTGCCGTTCTCGGCGACGATCAGGTCGATGATCTCGTCCTTGGCAGCCTCCATCCGGTCGGCGAATTCATAAAGCGCCTGCGCCCGCTGGCGGGGTGAAGCCGCCCAGCCGGACCGGAAAAAAGTCTGCCGCGCCACCTGTGCCGCCTCGTTTGCCAGCGCCTTCGATCCGGGGTGGAACTGCCCCAGAACCGATTCGTCCGCCGGGTTGAAGCTGTCGCGCAGCGCCGCGTCGCCGCCGCGCCACTCTCCGTCGATATAGTGTCTTGCGAGTTTCATCGTTTGCCTCACAGCTTGAGCCCCAGAAGGTCCACCGCATTGTCCTGAAAAATCTTCCGGCGCAGCGCGTCGGAAATATCCATTTCCTCGATGATCCGGATGGTATCCCGAATGTACATCGGTCCGCCCTCGGGGTCGAACGGCGCGTCTGACGCGAACAGAACCCTGTCCTCTCCGAAGAATTCGATGGCGTGCTCGATAGCCTTTCGCGACCCGAACGTGGCGGTGTCGGCATAGAATTCCTTGAAGTACTCCAGATGCGGGCGCTTCAGCGACTTGCGCACCGCGGCCAGATCCTTGTCGGTCGTGCGCGCACCCATCTGGTCCCAGCCCGGGCCGACGCGACCCTCGAAATAGGGAATCATGCCGCCGGCGTGGTGGGTGATGACCCTAAGCCCCTCGAACCGGTCGAAAAACCGCGAGAAGACCATGCGCGCCATCGCGGCAGAGGTCTCGTAGGGCCAACCGAAGGTCCACCAGATCTCGTATTCCGACTGCTTCTCGTTCAGGTAGTCGGGGAAATTGGCGCCGCGCGCGGGGTGCATCCAGACGGGCTTACCTGCCTTGGCCATGTACTCGAAGAAGGGCGCGTATTTCTCGAGATCCAGTGGATCGCCGGCGACGTTCGTGAAAATCTGCATACCCGCAGCGCCCAGATCCTCGATCGCGCGACGACATTCATCGACACAGGCGTCGGGATTGCTCATCGGCGCAGTGCCGATGAAAGTGGGGAAGCGCTCAGGGTATTTCCGGCACAACTCCGCCATGGAATCCGACCCGATCCGCGACAGTTCCAGCGCCGCATCGGGCCCCACCATCTTTTCGAACGGCGGCGAGGCCAGCGACAGAACCTGGCAATAATCCTCGCCGAACATGTCCATCACCTCGAACCGGCGGTCCAGATCAGTCATCATCGGAACCGCGCCGGAGCGCAGGGTGATGTCGGTCATTGTTCCGATATGGTCGATCAGCCGGTCAAAAAACGGTTTCGGCCAGATGTGGTTGAAAATGTCGATCTTTTTCATTCTGCTCGGTTTCCTTTGTGCATGTTTCAGACGTGCCGCCGCTGCGACTGCGTCTCTGTATCTAATTCCTTGATGGCGCTCAGCTTGCGCGACAACTCGCGGCCCTGGTCGCGCACGTCCTCCATGATCTGCGGCAGGTGTTCGATCGGCACTTCGTGACCCGTCATAGTAACGCAGAGCGCGGCGATCGGCGTCTTGCCGCCATCGAAGACCGGCGCGGACACGCCGACAACGCCGGGCGTCACCTCGCCGTGCGCAACGGCCACACCGGCGGCGCGAACCTGCCGCATCGACTCCAGCACTTCTTCGATGGTGTCGCCAAGGCCGATCTGGCGCAGTTCCCGCAACTGGCTTTCGACCATCGCCAACAGACGCCGACGCGGCAGGTTGGCCATGATAGAACGTGAAATGGCGCCCCGCGCCAGCGGCATCGGCCGCCCGCGCGGATAGCTTGAGACCGGCTTTTCCGCCGAACATTCCGACGCGACGCAAAGCAGTTTCTCGCCATGCCAGCGGACCAGCATGGACGAACAAGGATAGCGGCCGACCAGAAAATCGAGGCTGTCCTGACCGTGCGCCAGCAGCGGATCGGACTTGCGCATCAGGTAGTCCATCTCGACCACCCGTGGCCCCAGCGTCAGCCCGCCTTGAGGCAGTGACGACAGGAGGCCTGCCTCGCGCAGCAATTTAACATAGCGATAGAGCGTCGGGCGACTATAGCCCAGTTCGGCGATCAACTGGTCGGACGTCCACTCCAGTTGCTTCTCGGTGAACAGGTCGAGTATCGCCAGAATCCGTTCCGCACTGTTTGTGCCTGTCATGACACACCCTTCTGCTTGCCAGGGGTGATATCGAAGTACTCCATCGCCATGA
>JAHEFH010000047.1 GCA_024640245.1 Paracoccaceae bacterium
AGGGTAAAAGACTGTGTAACCAAGACCCCAGACGACGCAAAGGATAAAGGTTATCAGCCACCAGCGGGGCATCGGTTTGTCGTATTCGCGGATGCCGTCCCATTCATGGCCGGTTGTTGGAAAATCCTCGTCTGTCAGCTTGGGCTTTCTCATTTCGCATCCTCCAGTTCGAGGCCGTTTTTCTTGCGGGCAGGTGTTTCTTGAACGTTTGTGAACCGGTCGGGCGTATCATCCCGCAGTGGAATGGATGCCGCGTTATCGTGCATCTCCTTGGCCCCGGGGCGGAATAGCAAAACAATGGCGCCGATGAAAAACAGCATCATCGCCAGCAAGCCCCAACTGTCCGCAAATCCGCGCAAAAATGAATAATGTTCCATAATGCGTCCTTTCTATCGGCTTGCGTCGGGATTGAAGGTCGAGAAATCGACCAGCGTTCCCAGCATTTGCAAATATGCGACCAGAGCATCCATTTCGGTCAGAGCAGGCTGGCCGTCGAAGTTACGCACCTGCGCTTTGGGATAGCGGGCCTGCATTTCCTCGTAATCGCTATCAGGATCGGCCTGCGCCGCAAAATCGGCCACTGCATTCTCGATCATCTCGTCCGTATAAGGCACGCCGACCCTGCGATTAGCCACAAGGAGTGCTTCGGAGTTTTCGCCGTCAAGCCGGCTGTCCAAAAGGAATCCGTATTTCGGCATGATGCTTGCGGGAACGACAGAACGCGGATCGGCCAGGTGGTCCACGTGCCACTCATCCGAATAGCGGGCACCGACGCGCGCTAGATCAGGACCGGTGCGTTTCGACCCCCATTGAAACGGATGGTCATACATCGACTCAGCGGCCAGCGAGTAAGGGCCGTAGCGTTCGACCTCGTCGCGGAGCGGACGGATCATCTGGCTGTGGCAGACATAGCAGCCCTCGCGAACGTAAATATTGCGCCCGGCCAGTTCCAGCGGCGAATAGGGCCGCACGCCGGACACCTTCTCGATCGTGTTCTCGAGGTAGAAAAGGGGTGCGATTTCGACCAGGCCACCGATGGTGACCACTACAAAGCTCAATCCCAGCAACAGCGTGGCATTTCGCTCGACTTTTTTATGGTTGGATATGAAAGACATCGGACGCCCCTTATTCCGCTGGAACCGCGCGCAAGGCGGTCGGTTTTTGTTCGTGGACCCCTCTGGCGGTAAGCCAGAGGTTGATGACCATGATGATTGCGCCGGTGAGGTAAAGTACTCCACCCAGTCCGCGGACAACATACATCGGGAACTTCGCCTCGACTGTATCGACGAAAGAGTTGATCAGGAAGCCCTGGTCATCCACCGCGCGCCACATAAGGCCTTCCATGATACCGGTGACCCACATCGACGAGGCGTAGAAAACGATGCCAATCGTGGCCAGCCAGAAATGCCAGTTTACCATCGACAGCGAGTACAGGCGCTCCCGGTTCCACAACCGTGGCACGAGGAAGTAAAGCGCCCCGAAGGTGATCATGCCGTTCCAGCCCAGCGCACCGGAGTGCACGTGACCGATGGTCCAGTCAGTGTAGTGCGACAGGGAGTTCACGACCTTGATCGACATCATCGGTCCCTCGAACGTCGACATGCCGTAGAAGGCAAGCGAGATCACCATCATACGCAAGATCGGATCGGTGCGCAGTTTGTCCCAAGCGCCCGACAGGGTCATAAGACCGTTGATCATGCCGCCCCAGCTGGGCATCCAGAGCATGATCGAAAACACCATGCCAAGTGTTTGCGCCCAGTCAGGCAAGGCCGTGTAATGCAAATGGTGCGGGCCAGCCCAGATATAAAGGAAGATCAGCGCCCAGAAGTGGATGATCGACAGCTTGTAGGAATAGACCGGACGTTCCGCCTGTTTAGGAACGAAATAGTACATCATGCCCAGAAATCCGGCGGTCAGGAAGAAGCCCACCGCATTGTGCCCGTACCACCACTGTGTCAGCGCGTCCTGCACGCCAGCAAACAGTTGTACCGACTTGGAGCCGAAAATGGATACTGGAAGGCTCAGATTGTTCACCACATGCAGCATCGCCACCGTGACAATGAACGACAGCAGGAACCAGTTCGCCACATAGATATGCGGTTCTTTACGCTTGATAATAGTTCCCATGAACACTGCCAGATAGGCAAGCCAGACTAGCGTCAGCCAGATATCGACGTACCATTCAGGCTCCGCATATTCCTTGGATTGCGTGGCACCCAGCAGATAGCCGGTGGCAGCCAGAACGATGAACAACTGATAGCCCCAGAAGACGAACCAGCTTAGGTTTCCACCCCAGAGCCGCGCGGCAGAGGTGCGCTGAACGATATAAAAAGAGGTGCAGATAAGTGCGTTACCGCCAAATGCGAAAATCACCGCCGAGGTGTGCAGAGGCCGCAACCGCCCGAATGTAGTGAACGGAAGGTCGAAATTGAGGGCCGGAAAGGCCAACTGGAAGGCGATATAGGTCCCTACCAGAAATCCGACGACCCCCCAAAAGGCGGTCGCGATCACACCGGCGCGGATCACGTCATCCTTGTAGCCCGTTTCAGGCAGTGGCTTCGGCTCGCCCAGACGCGTGAGCGTCCGCCAAAACATATAGGCTGCGACCAGCATGATGATTATGCCGTGCACGGCATAGGCTAAATCATGCGCGAAGTTTGCCGCCATTGCTGCGAACAGAGCAATGAACGCAAAAGCGGCCAGCTTGAAGATTTCCATAATGACACCTGTTTTTTTTCGTCCCGTTCCGGACCCTAGTGCCGCACGGAGCCGACGTCCACCTTGATCCAGATCAAAGTTGTTGAGTTTCGTTTACAATAAATAAAATTTGGGCGTACACTGTATTTATCTGAACATTAAAAAGGAACAGAGCGTGGCTTTCAAATCAATTCTGACACTATGGGACGGCAAGGAAAGCTCGCGGCCGGCAATTGAACGCGCGATCCGGTTCACCAAGGAGTCCGGCGGCCACCTTCACGTCATTTGCCCCGCGTTTTCGACAATCAAGGCGGCCCTTGGCTTTCCCTATTCGGAAATTCCGATGGCAGTCAGCGAAAACGAGCGCGAAAAGCTGACAGAAAAAGTGATCCAACTGAAGGCTGAAGCCGAAAAAATCGTCAACGAAGAGGACATCTATTCGAGCGTCGAAGCCGCCGTTCTGAACCGTGATGAACTACCCGATCTGATGGATCATGCCGCTCGCTTCAGCGATCTGGTCATACTGCCGCAGCCGTACGGCGCGGAACGCACGGAAACCGATGAAAAGATCACCGAGAGCGCACTGATGGCCAATCACTGCCCGCTCCTCATTGTTCCGGCGGACGAAATAGCCACGACGGGATCGAACGTTGTCATCGCATGGGATGGTGGCCGTCAGGCGTTGCGCGCAGCCAAGATGGCGATGCCATTGCTGGAACGGGCCGACAAAGTAGATGTAGTGATCGTCGCAAAAGACCCCGACAAAATCCTGCCCGAACAAGTCTCGTCCGATATCGCGACATTTCTTGCTCGCCACCAGATCAATGTCGAAATCAAGGTGGTTCCAAAATCAGGCGAGGCTATCTCTGACCTGATCCGGGGTCAGGCGCGTGAAATTGGCGCGAATCTGATTGTCATGGGCGGCTACGGGCACTCTCCGGTTCGGGAATTCCTGTTCGGTGGCCCGACACGGAAAATGCTGGAAGACTGCCGCGTGCCGATCTTCATGGCACACTAGGACGGCATAGCGCCGTCCGCATCGTCGCCCGTCTCTTGCAACAATCGGGCGATGTCCCTGATCCGAACCTGGCGTTTTCCTAAAAGGTCGATCACGCCATCTTTCTTGAGTCCGTTGACTTGCCGGCTAACCGTTTCGAGCGTCAGGCCGAGATAGTCCGCCATCGCTTCGCGTGTCAGCTTCAGATCGAACTCTACGGCGACAGAACCACCACCCGGCCTCAGATCGGCTTCGCGTTGGGCGATGATATAAATTAGGCTGGATATCTTCTCGCGCGCGGTTTTCCTGCCCAAAAGCAACATCCATTCGCGGGCAGCATCAAGCTCGTCCAGCGCCATTTCCAGCATACGCTGGCGCAAATGCGGCACATCGTTCAGAAGTTTTTCGAAAGGCTTGCGCTCGAACCGGCACAGGGTCACTTCGGACGTCGCCTCCACATCGAAAGCCGCATGGCTCCGGCCCGGACGGCCAACAAAATCGCTGGGCAGCAGAAGCCCGACCATTTGTTTCCGCCCGTCTTCCATGGTTTGCGAAAGGCTGGCCACTCCTTGAACGATCGAACCGACGTAGCGCATCTCGTCCCCTGCCCAGATTATCGGCTCACCAGGGCCATAGATTTTGTAGGACTTCATCGCCTCCAGAATCAACAGTTCTGTTTTTTCACAGTAAGCGCAGACCGCCCGATGCTGGATAGGGCAGTCCCCACACTTTTCCTTATTGGAATTCTTACTAAAATTTGCGCCGACATTCATGATGCGCTCACATTCTTACTCTTGGAAAACAACAATACTTGGTTAATGTCACTTTTGTAACCGACTGACTTGACATAGATCAAGGTCTATTGGGGGCCACGGATCTAATCGTTCTGTATGAGCAATGATCGAATCCTCGAAGAACTCGGAGTATACAGCAGCCACGCGCCCAGGTATACGAGTTATCCCACCGCGGTTCAGTTCCACAACGGAATTGGCACCGATTTCGCCAAGTCATGCCTTCAAGGTTTGAGCATCGACAAACCGATTTCGGTTTACGCTCACATACCGTTCTGTGAACGGCTTTGCTGGTATTGCGCATGCCGAACCCAGGGAACCAAGAGCCATAAGCCAGTGGCCGGCTACCTTAAAGGTTTGCTACAGGAAATTGAGCATTTGCGCAAAATGCTGCCCGAAGGCACCAAGATGGGGCGATTGCATTGGGGCGGCGGAACGCCGACGATTTTGCTTCCGGAAGAAGTGACGATACTGGCAGATGCAATAAAAAGCGTTTTCGAGATCGACGATCAATTTGAATTCTCGGTGGAGATAGATCCAACCCTCGTGGACAAGGATAAAATCAGCGCTCTGTCATCTGCGGGGATGAACCGCGCCAGCATCGGAATTCAGGATTTCGACACCAAGGTCCAGCACGCGATTGGTCGCCTTCAAAGCCTTGAACAAACCGCAGACTGCATCGGCGATGTGCGGGCCGCCGGCGTTCAATCGCTGAATACGGATATCCTCTATGGCCTGCCCCACCAAACGCCTGAAAGCGTCGAGCAGACGCTGACGCAGGTCATTTCGCTGGATCCTGACCGGATCGCTCTCTACGGCTATGCCCATGTACCATGGATGGCAAAACGCCAGCAAATGATTGACGAAGCGGCGCTGCCGGACGGGCCAGAGCGCCGAACGCTGTTCGACCTGATGGCCGAGCGGCTGGAAGCTTCGGGCTATGACCCCATCGGGATCGACCATTTTGCAAAACCCGGAGATACTCTGTCCAAAGCGGCCGCAAGCGGTCGTCTGCGCCGGAATTTTCAGGGCTATACCACTGACAGTTGTGACACCCTGATCGGGCTTGGCGCCAGCGCCATATCGAAATTCGCAGGCGGATACGCCCAGAACGCTCCACGATCTTCGCACTATCTGCGGATGGTGTCCGAGGGCGGCCTTGCAACCCAGCGCGGCGTCGCCCTGACCGAAACCGACAAGATGCGTGCCCGTGCCATCGAGATGGTGATGTGCGACTTCAAGGTCGACAAGACCGAACTCGAAGAATGTTTCGGGCCGCTTGCGCAAACTCTGGATAAGAATATCGACGATATTATTCTGGAATACGGCAAATTTGTCCAACCGACCGACACTGGATTTACCGTGCAGGACAAACAGCGGGCGCTGGCCCGCCTGATCGCCCAGAAATTCGACGCCTATTCCGGTGAGGCGGGAAGATACAGCGCCGTCAGCTGATCTTGGCCGCTGGCCCGAAACCGCCGCCGCCCGGGGTCTTCATCTCGAAGATATCATCTGCACGCATTTCGGCGGATGCGTTGCCGCCCAATTCCTCGACCGTTCCGTCAGAGCGGTAAACCCGGTTTTCACCAACCGCACCAGCGTGTCCGCCGTTCACGCCGAAGGGCCGCGTTTTGCGGTGCGAACTCAGAACCGTCGCGGTCATCGGCTCTAGAAAACGCAAGCGCCGCAGGATGCCCTCACCGCCGTGATATGCGCCCCGCCCGCCCGAGCCCTGCCGGATGGAAAATTCCTCGACCCGCACCGGAAACCGGTCTTCCAGAACCTCGGGATCGGTCATGCGGGTGTTGGTCATGTGCGAATGCACGGCATCCGCTCCATCGAAACTGGACCCCGCACCGGTTCCGCCGCAAATCGTTTCATAATTCTGATAGCGTTCGTTGCCATAGATGAAATTGTTCATCGTGCCCTGCGACCCGGCCAGCACGCCCAGCGCGCCATAAAGGCAATCCGCGATGGCTTGGCTGACCTCGGTGTTGCCAGCGATCACCGCCGCAGGGTATTTCGGGTTTATCATGGACCCGACGGGCGCGATGATTTCCAGCGGCTTCAGGCAACCCTCGTTCATCGGAATATCCGCGCCGACCAGTGTGCGAAAGACATAGAGCACCACCGCGCGGCAGATCGATTTCGGCGCGTTGTAGTTACCGCGATCCTGTGGGGAGGTTCCGGTAAAATCAATCGTTGCGCTACGGTTTTCCCGATCGACCAGAATCCTGACCTTTATCTGCGCACCGCTGTCCAGTTCATAGGTGAAATCCGCATCCTTGAGGACATGCAGAACCCGCCGCACGGATTCCTCGGCATTGTCCTGAACGTGACCCATATAGGAATGCACGACCTCCAACCCGAACTGGTCGACGATTTTCCGCAATTCGGCAGCGCCGGTGGCGTTTGCTGCGACCTGCGCCGAGAGGTCGGCGATGTTCTCGTCTATATTGCGGCAGGGGTACGGCCCGTCGGCCAACAGGGCACGGGCCGCTGCCTCTCTAATGCTACCCTGATCCACCAGCTTGAAATTGTCGATCAATATGCCCTCTTCGGCAATCGAGGTACTGTCCGGCGGACCTGAGCCAGGTGTTGTGCCACCGACATCAGCATGATGGCCGCGCGACCCGACGACAAAGATTATGTCCTGCCCCTTGGCGTCAAAAACCGGTGTGATTACGGTAATATCCGGCAGATGCGTGCCTCCGTCATACGGGTTGTTCATCATAAATACGTCGCCCGGCCGGATATTGCCGCGGTTGCGTTTCAGTATCTTGCGCACGCTTTCGCTCATTGATCCAAGGTGGACCGGCACATGCGGCGCGTTCGCGACCAGATCGCCTTCGGGGGTGAAAATCGCGCAGGAAAAATCCATTCGTTCCTTGATATTCACCGAATATGCGGTGTTGGCGAGCGTCGCGCCCATTTGCTCTGCGATGGACATGAAAAGGTTGTTGAAGACTTCCAGCATCACCGGATCGACGCTGGTGCCTATCGCCTCCTTCCGCTGCAGCGGCACGACCCGGCGCAGCACCAGATTACCGCCGTCGATCTTTTCGGCCTGCCAGCCTTCCTCGACTACATTGGTGCCGGTCGGTTCCGTCAGGATGGCCGGGCCGAAAATTTTGTGGCCCCGCGACAGCGTCGTGCGGTCGGCGATCGGCGCCAGCCTGTGCGCGCCGTCCGAATAGATCTGGACCAGTTCATGATCAACCATTTCGATGTTTGCGTGGCCCTCGGCCGGCATCGTATGATCGGCATCGGAACCGGTTTGCCCGACGGACTCGGAGGACAGGACATCTACGATCAGTTCGCGGTCTTTCGGAACAAAACCGAACCGCAACCTGTGCGCCTCGTTAAAGGCCGTTCGCATATCCTCGGGGTTGCCGAACGTAACGGGTATCGTCTGGTGCGAACCCCTGGTGCGGATATGCGCGGTGCGCAGGGTCCGGATACTGTCGGCCGAAATACCCTGATCCAGAACCTCTTTGACTGTTATCGAGTCGATCTCTTCAAATGCTTTGGCCGCCTCAGCCGTGGCGTCGATAGCCTTGGCGAACTGGTACTCTTTCAGCGCGCGGATATCTGCTAGCCCCATTCCGTAGGCCGACAGGACGCCGGCGAAGGGATGGATGAATATGGTTTCCATTCCCAACGTGTCCGCCACCTTGCAAGCATGCTGCCCTCCGGCCCCGCCAAAACAGTTCAGCGTATATTTTGTCACATCATAACCACGCTGGACCGAAATCTTCTTGATCGAATTGGCCATGTTTTCCACGGCGATCCGCAGGAAACCCTCGGCCACGTCGAATTCGCTCTGCCGCGGCAATCCGGTTTCGGCCGCGATCCGGTCGGCCAGCGCGCCGAATTTCTGCTCGACGACCTCCACATCCAGCGGCTGATTGCCGTTCGGTCCGAACACATGCGGAAATGCCTCTCGCCGTAGCTTTCCCAACAACACATTACAATCCGTGACTGTCAGCGGCCCGCCGCGACGATAGCAGGCAGGTCCGGGATTGGCGCCTGCGCTTTCGGGACCGACTTGAAAGCGACCGTTCTCGAACGTCAGGATAGAACCGCCGCCGGCGGCAACCGTATTGATGCTCATCATCGGAGAGCGCATCCGCACCCCTGCGACCTCGGTTTCCAGCGAACGTTCAAAGCTGCCGGCATAATGGCAAACGTCGGTCGAGGTGCCGCCCATGTCAAAGCCGATCAGGCGGTCGAATCCGGCCGCCTCGGCGCTGCGCACCATGCCGACCACACCGCCCGCGGGTCCGGACAGGATCGCATCCTTGCCCTGAAAAAGGTTCGCGTCTGTCAGCCCGCCGTTGGATTGCATGAACATCAGCGACGTCCCGCCCCCGATTGATCCGGCAACCTGCGCAACATAGCGCCGCAGAATCGGCGACAGGTAGGCATCTACGACGGCGGTATCGCCGCGCCCCACGAGCTTGACAAGCGGGCTGGCCTGATGGCTCAGGGAAATTTGAGTGAACCCCACAGACAGGGCGATGGCGCCTGCCGAATTTTCATGAGCGGGATATTTATAGCCATGCATAAAGGCGATCGCCACCGAGCGATAGCCAACGTCATAGGCCTCTTGCAGAGCGTGTCGCAAGTCCTCCGCCGGCGGGTTCCGCAACACCTCGCCCGAGGCGGACACACGCTCATCCACCTCTATGACGGAACCGTGTAGCAGTTCCGGCAGCCTGATATGCAGATCGAACAACCGTGGCCGGTTCTGATAACCGATGCGCAACAGGTCACGAAAGCCCTTGGTAATGACCAGAACTGTTGCGTCCCCCTTGCGCTCCAGCAGGGCGTTGGTGGCGACGGTCGTGCCCATCTTGACCACCGATATCCGGTCGGCGGGAATAGGATCGTCCTGTGAAATTCCCAACAGATCGCGAATCCCCTGAACAGCGGCATCCGCATAGCGTTCGGGATTTTCAGACAATAGCTTGTGTGTGCGCAAAGCCCCATGCGGCGGGCGGGCGACGATATCGGTAAAGGTACCGCCGCGATCGATCCAGAACTGCCATTTGGGGGACATTGACTTGCACTCATCTCTTATTCGGTGACCTATCAATGACATAATTTTCCGTTTGGTGACAGGGATTGGACCAGAAAAAATTGCGGCGGACGCCTGTTGTCCGGCGGCCCGGGGCAAATTCCATTATATGTAACTTTCCCGGTTGACATTAATTGGCGTCATGCCTCCTTTTTGCTGAATGGTTAAAGGCTCCAGACAAGTCGGCACTTTGCGCCTTGGATTGGCCCTCGGCAGCGTAGTGCTGGCGTTGGGTCTGGCAATGGCATTGTTTTTCGCCGCCACCATCGTATTCACGCAATCCGAGATGGAGCGCGCAGAGAGCCGCGCTGTTTTGTACAGGACTTCGGTCGAGGATGCGCTGACACGACTAGAGCATCTGCCCTATGTTCTGGCGCAGGACAGCATGGTTATCCGCGCCGCCATCGGTCTGGACCGTTACGAACTGAACCGGCGCTTCGCGCGGATCGCGGAACTATCTGACGCAGAAGCAATCTATCTGATGGATAAGGACGGCCTGACAGTGGCCGCTTCAAACTATGCTTCCGAATTGACGTTCCTTGGCCAGAATTACGGCTTTCGCCCCTATTTCAAGACCGCCGCCGCCGGCGGATTCGGAGAGTTCTATGCGATCGGCGCAACGACCGCGCGTCCAGGGTATTTCTACGCCGCGCCTGTTTATGATGTTCTGGACAAGCTTGTTGCCGTTCTGGCTGTAAAAGTCGACCTGCTGCCCCTGACCCAAGCGTGGAACAACAGCGACGAGCGAATTCTGGTGTCCAATGCCGACGGCGTGGTCGTTCTCGCATCCGATCCGGATTGGAGTTATCGCACGCTACGACCGCTGGATGCCGCCAGAAGAGAAGAGATCGCACAGCAAAGGCAGTTCGGAACCGAGGTGCTGCCCGCGCTCGACTGGGACACGTCCGCGACGAACACAGTGCGGGTTCAGGGCGAAAGATACCTGCAAGTCGCCTTGCCAATCAGCCGTCAGGGCTGGACGCTGCATTTTCTCGGAAACGCGGACCGGATCAGGGAGCAGGCGATTTTCACGGTGATCACCGCCGCGATCCTGATCATCAGCCTGACCGCTGCAACATTCTTCTTCCGGTCCCGCCGATTGCGCCGTGCGCTACGGGCCTCGCAAGAGGACCGTGTCCGGCTGGTGAAAGAGATTGAGGACCGCCGCGCCGCGGAACGACGGCTGGAACGGGCGCAATCTGAGTTGCAGCGCGCCGGAAAACTGGCCGCGCTCGGCGAACTGGCGGCATCTGTGACGCATGAACTCGGGCAGCCGATCTCTGCCATGCGAAACTACATCGTGGCCGAAGAACTGGCGTCAGCCGCCCCTGCCACCGGCCTCGTGGCCAAGCTGAGTGGCATCGTTACCCGTATGGAGAACATCACAAGGCAGTTGCGGTTCTTTGCGGCACCCGGCAACGAAAAAATGCAGCCGGTCGCAATAAGCGAAGTCCTGAGTGACGCAGTGAACCTGACGCGCCACACCATCGAGGAGGCCAACATCGAAATCTCTATCGACAACATGGCCCCGTCGGCTACGGTACAGGGCAACCGGTTGCGGCTGGAACAAGTGTTGGTAAACCTGCTACGCAATGCGGTACCGGCGATGGAGCACAGCGACGAAAGGCACCTGTCTATCGAGGTGAGAACTCTCGAAAACGAGGTGTTGGTGTCGGTTACCGACACCGGACGTGGATTGGACAACCGCAGTCTGGAAACCTTGCAGGAACCGTTTCACACAACCCGCCGGTCCGGCGAGGGTATGGGCTTGGGGCTTGCCATCAGCACAGCAATCCTAAAGGAACACAACGGTCGCCTGACTGCGGAACAGTGCGATCAGGGCGGCGCGCGATTTACGATGATCCTGCCGCTGGTCGAGATCGAGGACAACGATTGATGCAAAGCCAACGACACTATCGCGTTCTGGTGATCGACGACGACAAGGAAATGCGCCAGTCTCTGGAACATCTTCTGGGCAGGGCCGGGCTGGAGGTTGACACCCTGTCGGATGCGCTGGGCGTCGTTCGCAAGCTGGAAACCATGCGCCCCGACGTGATCTTGTCCGATGTCCGAATGCCCGGGCGGTCAGGTCTGGAACTCCTGTTCGACATTACCGAGGTGGACGGCCCGCCGGTCGTCCTGATTTCGGCCCATGCCGATATTCCCATGGCGGTTCAGGCGATCCAGCAAGGCGCCTACAGCTTTCTGGAAAAACCCTTCGATCCGCGCCGACTGCTGACGATTCTGGATCATGCGGCAGAGAAAAAGCGGCTGACGGAAGACACGGTCCGGCTCCGGGAACGGCTGGCTAAACTGGCCGGGCTCGACCGCGTCCTGCTGGGAGACAGCGAAGCTTTACGCAATGTCCGCGAACTGGTTCTGGATTACAGCCAAACCGATGCGACGATCATGATCACCGGCGAAACAGGCACAGGCAAGGAGCTTGTCGCCCGCGCACTGCATGACTTGAGCAACCGCGCAAACGGTCCCTTCGTCGCCATCAACTGCGCTGCGATCGCGCTCGACAAGTTCGAAGAGACGATGTTCGGCATCAAGGGTCAAATGCTCGGCAGCTTTCGCCAAGCCGACGGCGGCACCCTTTTTCTGGATGAGATCACGGCCAGCACGCCGGATGTTCAGGCCAAGCTGCTGCGCGCGATCGAAACACGTGAATTCACGCCTGTCGGGTCGGACCAGTCTGTCTCTGTCGATGTCCGCATCATCTCCGCCGCCGGAGAAGCACCGGAGGCGGCAGTCGCAGGCGGGCATCTGCGCGGCGATTTGATGTATCGCTTGAACAACGTCGTGATCACCCTGCCCAGCCTGCGCGAACGCAAGGATGACATCCCGATGCTGTTTGCCCATTTTTTGCAGAGCCATGCAGCACTTTATGAAATTGCACCGCCTGAACTGACGGCCGAGGATTTTGCGACCCTAATGGTGCATGACTGGCCGGGCAATGTCCGTGAACTGCGCAACGTGGCAGAGCGCCGGGTGCTGTCCGCGCGGCGCGGGGACGGCAGCGTTTCGAAGTCCATGCAAGTGCAGGATGACATAGGCGACGTACCCGAGACGCTACGAGAAGCCGTCGCGGCTTTCGAACGCACGCTGATCGCCAAGGCCATCCAGACCCACAAGGGCAGGATGGACGCAACTGCCGAAGCTTTGGGAATTGGCAGGCGCACGTTAAACGAAAAAATCGTAAAACTCGGCCTTAACAAGTCCGAATTGCTGTAGCCTGCGGAAATCCGCAGGCAAATTCTCCCGAATCCGGCGGTTTTTCTCAGGGTCGAGTTGCACTCCTTCCTGTTATCGTCCGCGGATGTAGTGGTCGCCTGGCGACCAGACCGAAATTTCTTGGAGGACAAGATGAAGAATTCATTGAAACTGGCGGCAATTGCCGCTGTTGCAGTCTCTATTGCTGGCGAGGCAATGGCTGTTGAATGGGACGTATCTGTATGGGGCAAACGCCGGGCGTTTACCGAACATGTTGAGAAACTGGCCGAACTGGTTTCTGAAAAGACGAACGGCGAGTTCAAACTGAATATTTCCTATGGCGGCCTGTCGAAGAACACCGAAAACCTCGACAACATTTCGTTCGGTGCATTCGAGATGGCTCAGTTCTGCGCCGGTTACCACCGCGACAAAAACCCGTCGATCACCGTGCTGGAACTTCCCTTCCTGGGCATCGGCACGCTGGACGAAGAGCGCCGGATTAGCCAGGCCGTCTATAAGCACCCTGCAGTCGTTGCCGATCTGGCACGCTGGAATGCAACTCTGCTGATGCCGTCGCCACTTCCACAGTACAATCTGGTCGGTGTCGGTGACGCGCCAAAAACTCTGGAGGCCTACAAGGGTCTGACTGTACGTGCCACCGGCGGGATCGGTGAGGCTATGACCACAATCGGCGCTGTTCCGACCTCGATGTCGGCAACAGAAGTGCGCCAGTCGCTGGACAGCGGCGTGGTCAAAGCCGTTTCCTTCGCACCGCATGCGCACATGTCCTTCGGTACAGTTGAATCCGGAAAGTGGTGGACCACCAACCTGAACCCAGGCACCGTGAACTGCCCGGTTGTCGCCAACACAGACGCGCTGAACGCCCTTTCGGAAGAGCACCGCGCAGCATTGCTGGATTCGATCGATGCGTCGCTGGATTACTACATCGACTACTACAACAACGAGACCATGGCGAAATGGGGCCCGGTTCTGGAAGAGCACGGCATTGAACAGGTCTCTTACGACACTGCGGAACTGGCCGCTTTCAAAGAGGCCGCTGCGGGACCTGCGGCGGCAGCCTGGATTTCCGAGAACACAGCCAAGGGCCTGCCAGCGCAGGAACTCTATGACATGGTCACAGGTATGGTCGGCCAGTAACAGCCACTATCGACAATCCAGTTGCCGCGGTTTTGCCGCGGCAACTGTTTTTAATCTTCTGGAGGACAAGCAATGGCGGGAAGATCATCGGTTCTGGCCGACAGTACTGTTCTGAGCAAATTGGATCGCGGACTGTACCGCATAGAGAGCCAGTTGGCATTGGTATCCGGTCTGGCGGTTTTTTCGCTTATGATACTTGCGGTCATATCCGTCAGCGGACGAAATTTCTTGAACCAACCTCTTTCCGGCTATGTTGACTGGATCGAACAGGCAATGCCGCTGATCGCCTTCATGGGGATATCCTTTACGCAACGCGACGGCGGCCATATCCGCATGGACATGCTGGTCGGCAAGTTGCGCGGACGCTTTCTGTGGGCTGCGGAGTTCACCACGGTTTTTTTCATGCTCCTGCTGATGCTGCTGCTGATCTGGGGCAGCTTCGCGCATTTCCAGCGCAGTTTCGATTTCGGCTCTCCCATGTGGAGCCGCGACAGTTCTATGGACATCGCCCTGCCACTCTGGCCCTCAAAACTGCTAGCGCCGGTTGCTTTCTCGGTTCTGGCGATCCGGCTGATCTTGCAGCTCTGGGCTTATGGTCGCGCGTTTCTGATGAATGCAACTGATCCGGTGGCCGTACCCCTGATCGAGGATGCGGCAACCCAAGCGGCTCATGAAGCCGACATTGTCTCGAATTAGGAGGGCGAAAAATGGAGCCTATTGATATTGGCATTATCGTTTCCTTCGGGTTGCTGGTCATGGTCGTTCTCGGCATGCGGGTGGCCTTCGCCGCAGCCATGGCGGGCCTGACCGGGCTGGTCTGGATTTTCTGGGCCAAGAAGGGCTACGATCCAAGCCAGTTCCTGTGGGCGCTGGGCACCTCTGCCAAAGTTGCAGGTCAGGTTCCGCATTCAAAGGTATCCTCGCAGGCGCTGTCGCTGATCCCAACCTTCATCCTGATCGGCTACCTTGCCTATTACGCCGGATTGACCAAGGCGCTGTTCGAGGCGGCCAAACGGTGGGTTGCATGGTTGCCGGGCGGCCTTGCGGTCTCGACCGTATTTGCGACCGCCGGATTTGCCGCGGTTTCCGGCGCATCTGTGGCGACATCCGCAGTTTTCGCCCGCATTGCGATCCCCGAAATGCTGGCCATCGGCTATGATAAGCGCTTCGCGGCGGGCGTCGTCGCAGCAGCCGGCACACTTGCGAGCCTGATCCCGCCGTCTGCGATACTGGTCATCTACGCGATTATCGTCGAGCAGGACGTCGGCAAGCTGTTGCTGGCCGGTTTTGTACCCGGCGCGTTTTCTGCCTTAATCTATACCATACTTATCGTCGGCATGGCCCTGACCTTCAAATCCTTCGGCCCGCCTGTCGGCGGGTTCACCTGGAAGCAGAGGTTCGTGTCCCTGCCACCGGCAGTGCCGATTGTTCTGGTGGTCGTGATCATCATCTTCTTTGTCTACAACCCGTTCGGTGGCGACGCTTGGGGTACGCCCACGGAAGGCGGCGCCATCGGGGCCTTCATCATCTTCTGCGTCGCGCTATTTCGCGGCATGCGCTGGCCTCAATTGAGAGATGCCCTGATGGAAACGGCCAAGCTGGCGGTGATGATCTTCACCATCATCTGGGGCGTGCTGATCTATGTGCGGTTCCTCGGGTTCGCCGATCTGCCACATGCTTTCGCGGACTGGATCTCGGGTCTGGAACAAAGCCCGATGCTGACGCTGGTACTGATTCTGCTGGCCTACGCGGTTCTGGGGATGTTCATGGATGCTATCGGCATGCTGCTGCTGACCCTGCCCGTGGTCTACCCGGCGGTGATGGCCCTGAACGGCGGCATCGCGGTCAGCGCAGCGGATAGCGCATTCGGCATGTCCGGACCGCTTTGCGCGATCTGGTTCGGTATTCTCGTGGTTAAAATGGCGGAGTTCTGTCTGATCACACCGCCCATCGGGCTTAACTGCTTCGTTGTTGCAGGCGTACGCGACGATTTGTCGGTGCACGATGTATTCAGGGGCGTTATGCCGTTTTTTATCGCCGACGCTGTGACCATCGCCTTGCTTGTGGCCTTCCCTTCAATCGTATTGTGGTTGCCAAGCCAGGTCTAGAAACAAGCCTGACCGGGTCTGCCGCCCGGTCAGGATCATACAAATTCGGAGGTAAAAGCCGTTGCCGGAATGGTGCGGTCCGGCGCGCATTTTGCTGCCAAGCTTCGAATTAGATTGCTGAATTTATTTTGATTGTTTTATTGTTCAAGAAGTTGCGGGCTGATCCGGAACGGGTAAACCGCAGTTTGCTCCGGTCCAAACGACGCTCCAACATTATGTATCCGTTGGTTTTCTGCACCGGACGCCTGATGCCAAATGTAATTTTTAGCGCAAAGAGGTCTCTATGATCTTATTCCGATCGGTGATTTTCCTCGCTCTTGTCGGCACGGGTGTTTGGTATTTTTTGGCTGAGCCCGACCGCAAAGCCGAAATTGCGGCGATCGAGCAGGAACTCGGTATCGAGGCCGAATTACGGCAGAGTTCACTGACCCAAACCATCCAGAAATTCGAACTGGCAGCCAAGCTGATCGCACGAAGCGAGCCAGTTGCCGCGATTGCGGAAGATAAACCGCAACAGGAAACCCCAACACCGATCGGTCCGGATTCCCTCGACGGAACTGGCCTTGCATGGCCTGTTGCCCCGCCGATCACCGTCCCCGGTGAAAGCGCCGAAGAGCAGTATCTGGAAGAACTGGCGTCACTGAAAGCTCTGACAACCTTTGTATCCGTGCGTATCCTGAAAGACGGCGATACAGAAACCCGACCCGTCAAAAATCCACCTCCCGCATTGTTGACCAACGGCATGTGGGATGCGGGCACGACGTCCGCGTTTCAGGGAAGCCTGGTACGGGTGCCTTTCCAAGATGAGTTGGGCAACGCCTTCGTTACATTCTTTACGCCATACATCAGCGGTACCGAAGTGCCGGCAATCGTTATTGCCGACGCACTGCTCGAAGGCGAGCAATCAATTTGGGGATCGTCGGACTATCGGCTCATCCTGACCGGAATGGATGGTAATGTTATCCTGTCCAACAACAAGATACCTAGCGGCGCAGTGATTGAGATCAGCCGTGACATTCCCGCTCTGAACGCTGTCTTTTCCGTCGCAACCGCCCAACCGGAACCTGTCGGGCCGTGGGCTATCCGGTCAGGTGGCGTGGTTCTGATTGCGTTACTCTTGCTGTTTCTCTGGGAAATGAATCTCTCCCGCCGCCGACTGCGCGCACAGATGCTGGAAGCGCGCCTATTGTCGGACACCCCGCCGGACGAAGTGTTGATCGAAAAATCTTCCGGAACCGGCCACAACCGCGAGCGACTTTCCTCCGGCGAAAGCCTTGCCCTTCTCGGGCAGGTATCCGAGTCGATCGGGCAAGAAATCAACCGCCCTCTGTCGGCTATAAGGAGCCACGTAGACGCTACGTTGGGCGCTCTAGACAAGGGTGATGTTGGTTTAGCCCGTGAAAATATCCGCCTTGTTTCAAATCTGGCAGATCGCATATCGCGAATTATCGCGAACATGCGTGGTTTTATGCCATCTCAGCCCTATCAGATCGAACCGGTTTCCATCCGTCCGGTTGTCCATGATGCGGCCGTCAAAACACTGGAGCACGATCCTGCTCTCGGTGATTTCTTCTTTATGGAGGTCGGCGACGACGTAGACGAAAAATCATTTGTCCGCGCCGACAAGACCCGACTTTCGCAGGTAATCGACAGCATGCTGTCGTCTTCATGGGATGCCTGCCGCGAACAGGAAGAACCCGAACTGGTTATCAGCATCCATCAGACCCGCAGTAACATGGTGGTGGCAATCGATTACAGCGGGGATGGGGATCAAATGGCAGATCATGACCAGCACCACTTAAGTATCGGCGCTTTTGCCGAGGCATCGGGGCCTGTCGGCAAGGGTGTCAGTTTCACCATCGCAAAATCCATTGTCGAAGGAATGGGCGGCAGGCTTATCTACAAAGCTTCCGCACTTGGCGGCGGAAGGATTGAAATCGTCCTGCCAAAATTCAAGACCAATCCAGCGTGACCCCGCGAGGTGCCCGGAGAGATCGAAAATACCGTCTGATGCGTGCCTTTTACGACGGAATGGCCGAAGGGTTCTTCGTTTAGGAACTCTGCTATTGATCCCCTGCACACCTGAAACTAACTAGTCCCGAAAGCGGCTGTTTCGGATCGGAGCCTCGGGTGTCAGACACTTGAGATGGGATATACACGCGCGAATTGCCATGTTGTGGCAATTGAGCGCTGGAATTCCCTTCATTTTTGTGAAATTCAGCCTATTTAATAACGCAGATACCACGCGCGAGGAAAAAAAATGATTTTACCTGGTAGCCCGGAAATGAAGTCACAGCTCGAAGCAAAATTCGACCTGCAGCCCTCGCTTGCGCTGGTGAATGAAACGCGGGAACTCTATTCGCAGGTCGAACGCATCATTCCCGAAGTCGACTGGGCGCGCCACGCCCCCTATATCAAGGCTATCAATGCGCTCAAGAAAGAGAAAGACGCCGTCATTCTCGCGCACAACTACATGACGCCGGATATCTATCACGGTGTGGCCGATGTCGTGGGCGACAGCCTGCAATTGGCCATCGAGGCGACCAA
>JAHEFH010000048.1 GCA_024640245.1 Paracoccaceae bacterium
TGGAGCGGGTAACGGGAATTGAACCCGTAACTGAAGCTTGGGAAGCTTTCGTGATACCTTTTCACCATACCCGCACAGCGGTTTGGAATAGAGTTCCCGATCAGCCCCGTCAAGGGCATCTTGATTGCAGTATCAACCCGTTGCCCCCTGGAAAAGCAGCGTGAGGCGCAACTGGCCCCACAGGATGTGCCAGTGCAGGTAATAGACCAGCCGGAAGGCCAGCATCGCAAAAAATCCGTACCGGCGAAACAGCAGCAGTTGTGCGAGGCTGATAGCGAATATTTGCACCCCCAGCAGGATATCCTGTCCGGTCAGGGTGCCGGAATACTGGAACGCGACCTGAAAGACGGGCTCGACAAGGGCCGCAACCAGAATTGCCAGGGACGACAAGCGTGAAACGCCAAAGACCAGCGCCACGGGAACGAGGAAAAAGGCAGTTTGTGCCACAAGGGCGATAGCCGGATAAAAGATCAGGGCATCGGGAAGCGGGACGTTGATGTTCTCGGCAAAGGGCCGATAAACATCCAGCAGGATGGTCGGCAGAACAAGGACGCTGGCAAGTGCCGCTGCAGCCACGATGCCGGAAAACGGGCCGTTGGCGGCATGCCGCAAAAAACCCGTTCGCCTCAAGCTCCGGATCGAGGCGAACCCTATCGCCCCGCTGATCAGCAGCATCGCAGATGGCGCAATCCCGAACCCGAAATCGCTGAACCGCAAAATGGCGGGTTCCGACAGGAAGGGAACGATCACCAGCGCGGACAGGATGCTCAGGACGAAGCCTATTTCCTGCCGCGAGTGGATCACCGCGCCGATCTCCTCCTTCTGCGCCCGCCGCCCTCTGCGCCGCTTTCACGATCTCCGCCGGTGTTGAAATTCACATCCGGCAGGGTGACGATAGACTCGAGGATCGGGAAGGGCTCGACCGAGTTCGGGATGTTCGAGGCGTTTATAAAATGCTCCTGAAAGCGCGGCTCGATGGCGGTTTCGATCTTGTGGATGTCCTTGACCACGCGCTCGATCTCGCGTCGCGCGTCGGTGTTCAGAAGCGCGATGCGCGCACCGGTTCCCGCGGCGTTGCCCGCAGAGGTGACCTTCTCCAGCTTGCAGTCGGGGATCATGCCCAGCACCATCGCATGCTTGGGCGAGATATGCGCGCCGAAAGCGCCCGCCAGCACGATGCGGTCCACGGTTTCGACCCCGAACTTGTCCATCAGCAGACGCGCGCCGGAATACAGCGCCGCCTTGGCCATCTGGATTTCGCGGATATCGCGGTTGGTCACGGTGATCTTCGGCCCGCCGGTCGCGGTGCCGTCCCAGACCAGATAGGAATAGGTACGCCCGTCCAGAAAACACCGGTCAGTGCCGGTCTGGTCGGGCGAGCCGATCAGGCCGGGCCCGTCAACAATGCCTGCCAGCCGCATTTCCGCGACCAGTTCAATGATGCCCGAGCCGCAAATGCCGGTAATGCCGGTCTTGCCGATGGCCTCGCTGAAGCCTTCCTCGTCAGACCACAAGTCCGAGCCGATGACCTTGAAGCGCGGATCCTTTGTGACCGGATCGACTTCGACCCTTTCAATCGCGCCCGGCGCGGCGCGCTGGCCGCTGGAAATCTGAGCGCCTTCGAAGGCCGGTCCGGTGGGAGAGGAACAGGCCAGCACCTTTTCCTTGTTGCCCAGCAGGATTTCGGCATTCGTGCCGACATCGACCACCAGCACCAGGTCCTCGGACAGGTTCGGGGCCTCGGACAGCGCAACGGCCGCCGCGTCCGCGCCGACATGGCCGGCAATGCAGGGCAGTATGTAGGTCCGCGCAAGCGGATGCAGGTCCAGTTCCAGCGCGCTGGCCTCTAGTGACAAGGAATTCGACGTGGCGAGCGCGAAGGGCGCCTGTCCCAATTCGTAGGGATCGACGCCGATAAACAGGTGGTGCATGACCGGATTACAGACGAAAACCGTATCGACGATCAGGTGCTTGTCGATGCCCGCCTCTGTCGCGATCTGTGTGAACAGGGCATTCATCGCTTCGCGGACGACACGGGTCATTTCTGCGGCGCCGCCGGGGTTCATCATGGAGTAGGAAACGCGGCTCATCAGGTCTTCGCCGAAGCGGATCTGCGGGTTCATCACACCCGACGACGCGATCACCTCGCCCGACTGAAGGTCGCACAGATGCGCCGCAATCGTCGTCGAGCCAAGGTCCACGGCGAGCCCGTAGATCGAGCCTTCGTAATAACCGGGCCAGACGTTCATGATGCTGGGCGGACGCAGCCCGCTGCCCGAATGTATGGCGCAGGTGACCTTCCATTCCCCCTTGCGGAGTGTTTTCTGGAGGTAGGACAGGACATTAAGATCGGCGTGCAGTCCTTTGATATTCCATTGTTCATCAAGCGCCTTGCATAAACGTTCCAGATCGCCGGACGGTTCATGCATGTCGGGTTCCTCGACCTCGACATAATAGAGTTTGGTCGAGGTGTTCAGGACGATTTCACGTGCTTCTGCGCGTTTTCGGACGACCTGACGGTGAACCTGACTTTCGGGCGGCACGTCGATCACGACATCGCCCTGAACCGTTGCCTGACAGCCGAGCCTGCGGCCTTCGATCAACCCGCGCTTGGATTTGTAGCGCTCCTCGACTGCGTTCCATTCGGACAGCGCGTCTGGCTTCACCACAACGCCATGCTTGGAGAACTCTCCGAAAGACGGTGTGATCTGGCATCGCGAACAGATGCCGCGTCCGCCACAGACGGAGTCCAGATCGACGCCGAGTTGACGCGCGGCGGTCAGAACCGGCGTTCCTGTCGGAAACCGTCCACGTTTTCCCGAAGGAGTGAAGATGACCAGATGGGTGACTTCCGATGCCATGCGTTTGCCCTGTCCACAATTCTCTGCCTGCGGCAGAATAGGGCCGAAATCAAAAATAAAAAGGCCTATCGCGGCATATTTGGTGGCAGTAGCGCCAAAATCGGGAAATTGTCCGGAAACAGAGTACTAGGAAGCACTGTTCGAGTTCCTTAGGCGGCGGTTAACGCCCGAATAGCCGTCTACTGCGGGTCTGAGCGGACAAAAATGGCGCCGGTGGGCAGGGATGCCGGCAACCGGCGCCATTTGATGTTATTTGTCGCCTTCTTTCTCTGGCTCCGCCTCGTCATCGTGGCCTTCACCCTCCATCGACGCGGAGAATTCTTGCAGATAGGCGATCACGTCCAAACGATCCTCCTCGTCTTTGAGCTTGAGTGCCATCTTGGGGCGCGCCTTGGGGTCATTCAGGAAGGTTTGAATGAATTTGGCAGGGTCTTCGAGATATCCGCTGAGGTTCGTTTCGTCCCATACCAGTCCAGCTTCTTTCGCGGCGACCAGGGATTTGGAATAGCTGTAGCCATCCACACTTCCAGCAGGCCCCCCGAATATATTGTTCAAGGCCGGACCCACGCCGTTCTTGGCGCCGTCGCCGATTTTGTGACAGGCTGCGCACTTACGGAATACCTTCTTGCCGTCATCGCTATCCTGAGCTTGGGCGGCAGCGGTGTATCCAAGCAGACAGAGCGCGACAGCTGCTACCGAGTAAAAGCGTTTCATATGCATATTCCTGTATAAATTTCGAATCTTGGCCGACCACACCATAGACGATCCGAATTAGCTAGTCACGAAACCTTGATGTTGAATTGAAACGCTATGTTCCGGATCGGGTTTATCGTGATGCGACGTTCAATTTGGAAAAGTCATTTCTGAACAATTCACATGGGAGGAGAATATGCGGAAGATGTTATTGGGCGGCGCGACAGCGCTGGTAATGGGATTGGGTTCGGTCAGCGCGGTTGCGCAAGATGCTCCGTTCGGAATGGATTCTGAAATCGAATATGCAAAACTGCTGTGGGATCTGATGAAAGCGGACAGGTTGGTCGGAGAGGGGGCGATCCATGCGGTGCCTTATGCGGGCACAGAGCCGCATGGTATGATGCTGGAAACCTTTTACAGCAATGCGACCCTTAACGGTCACATTGGCCGGCTGGTGGTCAAACGCAACTACGGTCCCGAAGGCGTGATGGCTGACGAGGTTCTGATGGATCCGGCGGGTCATCTGGCCGCTGTCACCGTAATGTTCCAGCGCGAAGACGGATATGACGCGGATAACCAGAACTGGTTCTGGGCGAAGTACTTACCGGACGGAACACTGGACAAGGCGCCAAACGGAATGCAGTTGGCCGGACGCGTCGCCAAGGGCGCCGATACGGGTTGTATCGCTTGCCACAGCGCCGCGGACGGTGAAGATTACCTGTTCACCTCCAACGGCATGAAATAAGTGCAGGAACTGATGTCGGGCGGCTTTGGCTGCCCGACATACTATTCCAGTTCCGCCAGCAGCGCGTCAATGTCCAGACGCTTGGTTGTGAAGGTGAACCCACCGTCGGGTGTCTTCGGCCAATCGGCTCGCGGGCGGTCACGGTAAAGTTCCACGCCATTGTCGTCCGGATCCCGCATATAAAGCGCCTCGCTGACGCCGTGGTCGGATGCCCCGTCAAGCTTGATACCGTGATCGAGGACCCTCCGAAGCGCAGACGCCAGGTCTTTGCGCGTCGGGAAAAGGATCGCGAGGTGGAACAGCCCGGTTGTGCTTTTCGGAGGCGGCGGGGCGTCTTTCGACTCCCAGGTATTCAGGGCGATATGGTGGTGATATCCTCCGGCCGAGACAAAGGCGGCTTGGTCCATGCGGTGGATGAGGTTGAAACCCAGTATGCCCTGATAGAAGGCTAGAGACCGGTCGATGTCGGCAACTTTCAGATGCACGTGCCCGATACGTGTTCCAGCAGGAATTTCATAAGTAACAGTCATTATAGCTCCAATTAGTTAGGCATAATTTCAAAATCAAAAAGCAGTACCATCAGGGGAACAGGGGAAACGGCCAGCAACAAGGTTATCAGCATAGCCGTAATCGAGAAAAGCCGGCTGAGGCCCGCGACCATCAGAATGCCGCCGCCGCCGCCGATCAGCGCATTTCCGGGAATATTGATCAAAACGGCGATAGCGAGATAGCGATAATTGATAAGTAAGGGCCGCAGGAGCTTCGGAAGGCGCTCGCGCAGCAGGACAAGTCGCTGTTCGCGGTCAAGAGGTTGGACCTTTTCCAGCAATTCGCTGGCCCTGATCAGGCGCAAGTCCAAAAATACCCTCCGCAGATAGCTGTAGGGCGTGAAACGGCCCGCCAGAAATGCCAGCATCAGGCCTACCACGGTTGCAGCGTAGACAAACACGACCACATCATCGCCGCGCATGAATATCAGCGACAAGCCCACCTCGATCCCCGGCACGAAGGGTATGGCGATCAGGATGACATAGGCCAGCAACATCAAAAAGATGACCCCGAACATGACATTTCTGGTTTGTGTGCGGTGGGACAAATCCAGCACCCAGTTCAGCAGCAGGTTGACCGCCACAACAATCACCAGCAACACCATCAGACGGAGTAAAGTCCGTAGAATGGAAATGGGCACGGGGTCCGGTTTCAGATCTTGGCTCATTGTGCATAGAAGCACAGTTGAAGCTCAAAAAGAAGCGGCCTGACTTCACTTGTAGGAAGTCAGGCCGCAGGTCTCTTATCCGGAAGGGGTCAACCTCGCCGACGGCGGCCTTCGCGACGGCCGCGTGCACCTGCTTCGCGTTCGCCGTCTTTTAGGATGGCCTTGTTGAACCTGATCCACTCTGCGCCGTGCGCGTCGTTGTTAGTCAGAAAGTTGGCGGCGCGGATGGCCTCCATTTCCTTGCCTGGCCGCGGCATGGTCGATCCCAGCCCGGTCAGTGTCGCCAGCAGTTCCGGATCGATATCTTCCGGTACGATGAAGCCGGCGGCTTCGAGTTCTGCGCGCTTTTCGTCCAGTTTCTTCTGGCCGACCGGCAGGGCAATCGGGTTCATGATCGCGCTGGTCATGCCGCAAGCCATTGCCATGGGCAGGAATGCGTTGTTTACGCCGTGGCGGTTCGGCAGGCCGAAGCTGATGTTCGATGCGCCGCAAGTGGTGTTGACGCCGAGTTCCTCGCGCAGTCGCCGCACAAGTGCAAAGACTTGCAAGCCGGCGGTACCCATCGCGCCGATTGGCATTACCAGCGGGTCGACCACGATGTCATGCGCGGGAATGCCGAAGTCGGCGGCGCGTTGGACGATCTTTTTCGCGACAGCAAAACGCACGTCGGGGTCTTCGGAAATGCCGGTGTCGTCGTTGGAAATCGCTACCACGGGCACGTTGTATTTCTTGACCAGCGGCAGGACGAGTTCGAGCCGTTCTTCTTCGCCGGTGACGGAATTGAGAAGAGGGCGGCCCTTGGCGGCGGCAAGTCCGGCCTCAAGAGCGGCGGGAACCGAGCTGTCGATGCACAGCGGCACGTCGGTAATTGCCTGCACGCGCTCCACCAACTCTTTCATCAGCGGAGGTTCGACAAAGTTGTTGTCGGCGTAACGTGGGTCTTCGGCCATCTTGTTTGAGAAGACTGCGCCCGAGTTGATATCGAGCACCGTGGCCCCGGCTGCGGCCTGTGCGATAGCATCCGCCTCGACGGTCGAGAAATCGCCCATCTCGAGTTCGGCGGCGAGCTTTTTCCGGCCGGTGGGATTGATCCGTTCACCGATCACACAGAACGGCTGATCAAAGCCCATGATGGTGGTCTTGGTGGCGGATTCGACTATCGTGCGGGTCATTTTTTGTTCCTTACGTTTCAGAGGCGGGCTTAGCAGACTCACCACCATGAGTCATTGCCCAATTTGTGTTTGTCTTGATGCCGCCCAAGGGGAAGAAGTGAACCTGGGCAATATTGAAACCGGGGTTTTGCGCCTTGTGCTCGGCCAGATCGGTCAGAACCTGCATCGGCTCGAACGGCAGCAGCAACTTCGTGACATCCTTGGCGCGCTTTTGCAGCACGCGTACCGAAGGACCGACGCCGCAGGCCATAGCGAATTTTATGAGAGTCTGCAATTTCGCGGGACCGGAAATGCCGATATGCACGGGTAGGTCTATCCCCATTTCTGCCAGGCGGTTCACCCATTTGATGACCGGCGCGGCCTCGAAGCAGAACTGGGTTGCCAGAGCCATTTCCGCATCGGTGCGGTTGGCGAAAGCCTGTTTCCAACCCAGCGCCGCGTCGACGTTTCCGGTTCCCGAGGCGTCTATGTCGCGATTGCCTTCGGGATGTCCGGCCACATGCATCCGGGTAAAGCCTGCCTTGTCGAACAGTCCGGTTTCAAGCAACTGCATGGACGAGTCGAAATCACCTACGGGCGTCTCGACGCCACCGGCCAGAATGAGCCCCTGCTTCACGTTCGCCTCGACCTGATAGCGGGCAATCCAGTCGGCAAGGGTGGCCTTGTCCTTGATGATGCGTGCCGGGAAGTGCGGCATGGCGTCATAGCCTTCAGCGTTGAGGCGCTTCGCCGTCGCCACCATGTCATCGATCGGCGTACCGGCGATGTGAGCGATGTAGACACGTGTTCCTGCCGGCAGTATTTCGCGGAAATTCTCGACCTTGGCAGAGGTATGCGGCATGACTTCGATGGAATAACCCTGCAGAAAAGCCTCCAAATTCGGGTTATGTTTCTCGTCTGAAACAGGGTCTTTCCGTTTGAACTGCAAAAGTGCCATGGCGCTTACCTTATAGAGTGCGGGCTATGCCCATCCGTCGTTTTTAATCAGGGCCAGAATTCTGGCCTTGTCGTATTCTGTGTCGATGCGTTCCGCCTCGCCCTTGGCGACGACATCCGGTTCGCCCTCTACCGTGTAAGGCTCGGCTTTGCGCCACTCCGCCAGATAGGCATCGGTGTCTTGCGCGCCGATCTTCATCGCGCAACGGTCAATCGCCTGCTCGAACCGTTCCGGCAATGGCGCTTTCGATCCACGACGGCCTTTTCCGACGATAACCTGCGCGGGAATATCTCTCCAAAAAACGATAGTAACTTCGGGCATTTTCAAATCCTTCGATTGAGCGGACACTATGCGCTTAGATAAATCGGGTTGTGCAGAATTTCGACCTGCTTTTACCGCATTGCGACACGAAAGACGATTTCGACTTTCTATCTCGCCGCTTGTCAAATGAGCGAAGCGTTCGTAAGCTTGATCCGTGATCGGGATAAAACAAAATGAATGACCATGAAACGACTTTGGGGGGCATCTCCCACGCGGAATTGGCGATGCAGACGAGGCGCCCGACACGCGGCAACGGACTGTTTGCCGCGCTCGATCTGGGAACCAACAGCTGCCGGATGCTGATTGCGCGTCCCAAGGACGGAGAGTTCGAGGTTGTCGATGCGTTTTCCAAAGCGGTCTTTCTCGGACGCGGGCTGGAAAGCTCCGGCAGATTGTCGCAAGATGCCGTGCGTCGAACACTGGATGCTCTCAAGATTTGCAGGTCCAAGATCAAGAAGAACAGGGTAGAGTCGTCGCGTCTGGTCACCACTGCGGCCTGTCGTCAAGCGCGGAACGCCGGATGGTTTCTGCAATTGGTGCGCAAAGAAACCGGTCTGGATCTGGAGATCATCGCACCCGAAGAGGAAGCGCGCCTCGCCGTGATCGGATGTGCGCCGCACGTTTCGGCAAATTCCGAGCAATTGCTGATTGTCGATATCGGTGGAGGCTCCACCGAACTCGTGCGGATCGATCTGTCGGAAGTTCCCCCGGAACATCGGCGCACGGCGATCAAGGGACTGCGCTTCGGTCGGAAAAACAGCTGCGCGACCGGGGCCGATGCGCGTGTTCGCATTACAGACTGGATTTCGATCCCGATCGGTGTGTCGACCTTGAACGAAATGTATTCGGATATCGAGGATGACGCCGGACATTACGCTCTGATGTCCTGCCATTTCGAACAGATGATCTGGGATCTGGTTCCAAACCTCATAGACTGCGACTTACCGGACCCGGAAACATTCCAGATCATTGGTACCTCTGGCACCATCACGACTGTCGCTGCGTCGCATCTGGGCTTGAAGAGGTATCAGCGCGATCTGGTGGACGGTTTGAACATGTCCTCGACCGAGATCAGCGCCGTGGTGGACCGCTATCTGCTGTTGGGTCCGAAGGGCAGACTCGAAGATCCATGCGTCGGAAAAGAGCGCAGGGAACTGATTATGGCCGGCTCGGCGATCCTCCAGTCAATATTGCGGGTCTGGCCGACGGAAAAACTGACGGTTGCGGATCGCGGTTTGCGCGAAGGCATGCTATATTCCCAAATGGCCGAAGCAGGCGTATTGCAGGAATAGTAATCAAATGGTTGAAACTAAAAAGAATTCGGGTCGCGGACAGCGCGATTTGAAGGTGCGTGTCAAAACCGCGAAAGGGCGGCGTTCGTCTTCGACGCGCTGGCTTGAGCGGCAATTGAACGATCCATATGTTCAGCAGGCCAAGAAAGACGGTTATCGCGGGCGCGCCGCCTATAAAATCCGCGATCTGGACGACAAGTTCCGGTTTCTGGTTCCGGGGGCGCGTGTGGTCGATCTGGGCTGCGCGCCAGGCGGTTGGTGCCAGATTGCCGTGAAACGGGTGAATGCTCTGGGCGAGAAGTCCGGCAAGAAGGTTGGTACCGTTCTCGGGGTCGACCTGCAGGAAGTCGATCCGATTCCGGGGGCCGAGATACATGTTCTGGATTTCATGGAAGAGGGCGCCGACGAAAAGGTCAAGGAATGGCTCGGTGGTCAGGCAGATGTCGTGATGTCCGATATGGCGGCAGCATCTTCCGGGCACAAGCAAACCGACCACTTGCGCATCATGGCGCTGTGCGAGGCAGCGGCCCATTTCGCATTCGATGTTTTGACAGAGGGCGGAACTTTCGTGGCCAAAACGCTGGCAGGCGGTGCCGAGGGTGATTTGCAGAAACTGCTGAAGCAGAAATTCGCAAAAGTCGCAAATGTGAAACCCGACAGCAGCCGGTCGGATAGTTCCGAGAAATTCGTGATCGCCACCGGTTTTCGCGGATAAATATTCTGAAACGGCACCGACTGCTTAAGCAATAGCCGTGAAGATATGGCCCTGTATTTTGCCGGAGACAGGCGCGCGTCCGAAGCGGTCGGCGATGGCCTTTGACGCCAGTTCGGTGACCATTTCCAGAGCATCAGGGTCGCGGGCCTCGATTTCGGCTCGCAGCGGAGTTCCGTGACAATAAGCGATAGCCGGATCGCGGACATCTTGCGCCACCGAGTTTGCCAACTTGGTTTCTACCTCGATCTTTAGAAATCCGACCGAACGCAGGTCCGCGACAATGGCATCTATGTCGTGATAACCATGAGGCGTACGGGCCAGAAAGCGCGGAGGATCGTCTGGAAAATAACTGGCAAGTGCGGCAGTCACGCAGTCGGCAAATTCATTGTCGGCAATTTTGTCCCAGACATTGAAGACAAATTCGCCGCCGGGACGGAGTACCCGCCGTGCTTCCCGGTAACCCGCCAGCTTGTCCGGAAAGAACATGACGCCGAATTGGCAGCAGACCGCGTCGTAGCTTTCATCGTCGAAGGGCAGGGCCAACGCGTCTGCCTGACGCCACTCTATTCGCGCGTCCCGACCCTGTTGGCGGGCGGCGCGGTCAAGCATCGGCTGATTGAGGTCGCTCACTGTATATACAGCGGCGGCGTCCAAAAGCGGCAATAATGCTCGGGTGACGACCCCGCTGCCTGCAGCCGTCTCGAGCACGCGCAACGGGTTGCCGCGAATTGTCCTCTGGGCGAGGTCGTTCGCAAATTCTTCAAAGATAAGCGGAACCAGAAAGCGGTCATAAATTTCTGGAATTGATTCCGTGAAAATATTGTCCTTGTCCGACATGTTATCCTCCCAATCAGTGCGATCTGTTTGGATCGCGATGCAATGATAACACAGGTTTTGAGTGAATTGCCCGTTTGCATCGGATCGCCTCTGAGCCGACCGTCGCGATGGCGGATTTCAAGCCTAGCCTTTTAGCTGGAGATCCAGGCGCTTGCCTGTACGGCTACATAATACTGCAAGTGCCCAGGGCACTATGGCCAGTTTCAGAAATCCAATCGGGTCCATGCCCGAATTGGGATCGGCGCAGGCGATGCTGCTTTCGTCCAGCGCACAAACCAGCGTTACCGTCATCGCTGACCAAATCCAAAGACCCACCGGCAGAAGGATGAAAACGATTGTCATAATCCGCAAGCAGAGGCGAAACAGCCCGTTCATAACCGGCTCCTTTCCCGCGTGCGCGCGGGTCCTTTACCGCACTCGCAGTTCAACGCTCCGTAAATGATCAATCGCTTGCTCATGTTGCTCGAAACCCCACCCTCTGAAATGTTGTGGAAAAGCTTAGAGAGTTTCAATAAAAACCTTAATTTATCCTTCTATATCTGGATCAATTATGGCTTTTGTGCACTTTATCTTGTCTGATGCCTTTTCTTTTCCCTCAACCCGTGAGATAGGGACGTGCCAACAGCGTTCACTCTTGGAGAGACCCGATGGAGATTCGTGAGGCCCTTACCTTTGATGATGTTTTGCTTGTGCCGGGCGCTTCTAGCGTGCTGCCGTCCGAGGCGGACACGCGCACACATGTGACCAAGTCCATTGCAATGAATATCCCTTTGCTGAGCTCGGCCATGGATACCGTGACCGAATACAGGATGGCGATAGCCATGGCGCAATCGGGTGGTCTGGGCGTTATTCACCGCAACCTGACGATCGAGGAGCAGGCCGAAGAGGTCCGCCAGGTCAAACGGTTTGTCAGCGGAACGGTCTACAGCCCGATCACGCTGCGCCCGGATCAGACACTGGCAGACGCCAAGTTGTTGCAGGAACGCTATCGCATTACCGGATTTCCGGTTGTCGATGACGGTGGGCGGGTTCTGGGGATCGTGACCAACCGCGACATGCGGTTTGCGAGCGACGACAAGACTCCCGTCTCCGCGATGATGACCAAGGATAATCTGGCGCTGATGCAGGAACCGGCCGATCTGGATCAGGCAAAACTGTTGATGCAAGAGCGCCGGATTGAAAAGCTACTGGTGCTGGACGCCGACAAGAAGCTGGCCGGACTGCTGACCATCAAGGATATCGAACAGGCGGTTCTGAACCCGCAGGCCTGCAAAGACGAGATGGGCCGCTTGCGAGTAGCCGCTGCGACAACCACCGGAGACGCAGGTTTTGAGCGTTCGCAGGCATTGATCGACGCCGGCGTGGACCTGATCGTGATCGATACGGCGCACGGACATTCCGAAGGTGTTGCCAAGGCGGTCGAGCGGGTCAAGTCGCTGTCGAACTCGGTACAGGTTCTGGCAGGCAATGTTGCCACCGGCGAAGCCACCAAAGCGCTGATTGGCGCGGGTGCGGATGCCGTGAAGGTCGGGATCGGCCCTGGTTCGATCTGCACGACGCGGATTGTGGCAGGTGTTGGCGTACCGCAACTGACCGCAGTCATGGATTGCGCCGAGGAAGGCTCGAAGACCGGCACGCCGGTCATCGCCGATGGTGGCATCAAGTACTCCGGCGATTTTGCCAAGGCGATCGCTGCCGGCGCGCATTGCGCGATGATCGGTTCGATGATGGCAGGAACGGACGAGGCTCCGGGCGAGGTGATCCTGTATCAGGGCCGAAGCTTCAAGGCTTTCCGCGGCATGGGTTCCGTCGGCGCGATGGCGCGCGGTTCCGCAGACCGCTATTTCCAGAAAGAAGCCAGCAGCGACAAGCTGGTGCCCGAGGGGATCGAGGGGCAGGTGGACTACAAGGGTGCTGCCAGCGCCGTTCTGCACCAGTTGGTCGGAGGTTTGCGCGCCGCCATGGGCTATACTGGCAGCAAGGACATTGAAACCATGCGCAGAAATTGCAAATTCGTGAAAATCTCCGGCGCGGGCCTGAAAGAGAGCCACGTGCACGATGTCCAGATCACCCGCGAAAGCCCGAACTATCGCGCGAGTTGATGCAAGGGCCGCATGAGACATGACGCACGATACGGGGCCGCAATCGGCCTGTTGGACCGGATTCTGGCTGGCGAACCCGCAGAAAAAGTCCTGACCAACTGGGCGAGGTCCAACCGTTATGCGGGCTCGGGTGACAGGGCGGCGGTACGCGATATTGTCTTTGACGCGCTACGCGGCAGCAATCACTACCGGGCATTGGCGGGATTCGGAGGAGGACGCGGTATCGTCCTGGGGCAGGTAATCGCGTCTGGTCAGGGCGCTGATGCGGTCTTCACGGGCCTCACCTATGCGCCGGAAACGCTGACCGAGGCGGAACGTGCGATTCTCGCCGCGCCAAAACAATTGTCAGAACCTGTCTATGACGTACCTGACTGGCTGGTCGATGATCTCAGGCAATCATTGGGACAGGATTTCGAGCGCACGATGGACGCACTGCGCGAGCGGGCGGCGGTCGACCTGAGGGTGAACCGGCTGAAATCCGATATCGAGGCGGCGGCGGAGAGCCTTAAACGCGACGGTGTGCAGACCAAAGCGTTGCGGATTACGCCCTTCGGGTTGCGGGTTACCGCGGGTGAACGCAAGGTCGCGCAATCGTCGGCCTATACCTCGGGGCTTGTCGAGTTACAGGATGCAGGGTCTCAGGCGGTCGTTGACGCTCTGCCGCTTGATGGTTCCCCGTCCATTCTTGATTATTGCGCGGGCGGTGGCGGAAAGTCGCTGGCCATAGCTTCCGCGTCCTGCGGGAAAGCCCGTATCACGGCGTTCGATAAAAGCCCTAGCCGTCTGAATAATCTGAAGGAACGTGCGGAAAGGGCGGGGGCTGACGTCGCCATTGCGCAGGCTGATCCGGCTGGTGAAAACCGAACCTTCGATCTGGTGCTTCTCGATGTTCCATGTTCGGGATCGGGTGCCTGGCGGCGCAACCCGGACGCGAAGTGGAAATTCTCGCCCGAGGACCTGAATGCCCTGACCGAAACCCAGAACGACATTCTGGAAGCCACGGTCGGGGTCGTGCGTAAAGGCGGAGCGCTGGCCTACGTAACATGCTCGCTGCTACGCGCGGAAAACGAGGACCGGATTTCCGAGTTTCTTACCGGAAATGCCGGCTGGACCAAAGTGATCGAACGCCGCTTCCCGTTGGGGCAGGACAGTGACGGATTTTTCCTCTGTTTGATGGTTCGCGAGAAATCCTAAAAACAGACTTGGTCTTTATATAATTCGTGTTAAGGTTGCATTAACGCATTTCCGGTTTGGTCATGAAATGGAGTTTGTAACCTGCGCATCCCTATGACACCGGCAAGTTTTCCTGTCATCTACCGGCCCTGGCTGGATGTAACGCTGTGGATTTTGCTCTCGACGGCCGCCTTGTCGATAGTCGCCTTTGCGCCGGTTATGCACGCTCTGCTGGGTTTTCTTGCAATTATTTCCGGTTTTTGTGTCGCTCTGGGAGTTTATCTGAACCGTCAGCGGATTGAGCGCCTGCGAACCTACGCAGTCGAAAAGGGGGCGGAAAGGGCCAGAGCCTCCTCCGGCGTGAGCTTTGGCTATGAACGGCTGAACAGCCAGATACCGGACAAAGCGGTGGAGATGCTGTTCGATGAATTGCCGATCGCCTTGATACAGATCGGCGATCGGGATCAGGTGACCCGTTCCAACCGTGCCGCGCGCAATATGTTGAAGCTCAGGGACGACGAGACCCCCGAATTTTCCGAGGTCGTTGAGGGGTTGGGCCGTTCGATGTCTACGTGGCTGGCGAAACTGCGCGATCGGTCGGCACTAGGCCGTTCAGAAATGGTCAAGGTCAAGCGACTGCAATCCGATGCATTCCTTCAGGTCGCTTTCATGTATGTCCCGCAAGATGACAAGGGCAGCCTGATCGGCGTGCTGAGCGATGCGACAGAGCTCAAGTCACTCGAGGCGCAGTTCGTCCAGAGCCAGAAGATGCAGGCTATCGGTCAGCTTGCGGGTGGTGTCGCGCACGACTTTAACAATCTTTTAACAGCAATATCAGGGTATTGCGATCTGTTATTACTGCGCCATGAAAATGGCGATCCGGACTTCGGAGACCTGACCCAAATCGCGCATAACGCTAATCGAGCCGCTGGTCTGGTAGGGCAACTACTGGCATTTTCCCGCAAACAGACCTTGCAACCCAAGGATATCGATGTCCAGGAAACACTTCGCGATCTGACACATCTCTTGAACCGTCTGGTCGGCGAAAAGACCAAGCTGACTTTTGAGGGAGCCGAAAACCTGCCTCGGGCCTATGTAGACGGGCGGCAGTTGGAGCAAGTGATCATGAACTTGGTCGTCAATGCTCGGGACGCAATGCCGGACGGCGGTGCGATCGGCATTGATACGCGCGCCCGACACTTCGTTGAAGATACGAAATGTGACCGTGTCATCGTTCCGGCCGGGCGCTATGTCTCGATCGAGGTCCAAGATACCGGCTACGGCATTCCCAAAGAAGCACTGCCCAAGATTTTCGAACCGTTCTATTCCACCAAGGAAGTGGGTGAGGGCACTGGGTTGGGCCTGTCAACCGCTTACGGCATTATCAAGCAGACGGGCGGTTTCATTTTTGCGGAAAGCACGGTCGGAGTTGGTTCGGTATTTACTGTTCTTTTGCCTGTTTTTGAAGGGCGTGCTCCGACGGCGGCGGCCAAGCCGCCGGAGCCGACCGTCGAACGTGGCGGGTTGAACGGCCGTGTTGTCTTGCTGGTCGAGGACGAAACACCGGTCCGGACCTTTGCCGCGCGGGCGCTGCGGATGAACGGCACGACGGTGATCGAGGCGGCTTCGGCCGAAGTCGCGCTGGAAACCCTGAAAGACGAGAGTCTGCACATCGATATTGTTGTTTCCGATGTGGTGATGCCGGGCATGGACGGCCCGACCTGGGTAAAGGAAGCGCTGGTGCAGAGGCCTGGCCTCAAGGTCGTTTTCGTTTCCGGATATGCAGAGGAATCATTTGCCGACGAACATGCTGCCATTCCGAACTCGGTGTTCTTGCCGAAACCGTTTTCCCTGCGGAAGTTGATCGAGACGGTTCAGCAGGTGGCAAACTGATCAAATGGTGCTCGTATATTGTTATTAAATACAGGTACTTAAACTGATCTAGGTGAACTTAAGTAAAATTTAAATGACCATGTTTACGTTTCATAAATATTCTGGATGAACAGTAGGCGCAGAAGAATTATCTTGAAATGTTCTCTTTTTGTGCTCATAAAGTTAAGTAAGAACAAGAGGCGAACATCAGCAGTGATTGCCGCGCCGCGATCTATATGAAATAAGAGGACAGAAAAATGGCTACATCCCTATTGGATCTGAACGAAAGACGCGCAATGGACAAGCAGAAGGCACTGGAATCGGCTTTGGGTCAGATCGAACGCCAATTTGGTAAGGGTTCGATCATGAAACTCGGGCAGGGCAATCCGGTCATGGATATCGAAGCGACTTCGACCGGTTCGATCGGTCTGGATATCGCGCTCGGCATCGGCGGCATTCCCAAGGGCCGGATTATAGAAATTTACGGTCCGGAAAGCTCCGGTAAAACCACGCTGACCCTCCATGCGATCGCCGAAGAGCAGAAGAGCGGTGGCGTCTGTGCCTTTGTCGATGCGGAACATGCGCTGGACCCGAGCTATGCCAAGAAACTGGGTGTCGATCTGGACGAACTGCTGATCTCGCAGCCGGACGCGGGCGAGCAAGCTCTGGAAATCACCGATACGCTGGTGCGCTCGGGTGCTGTTTCCATGGTGGTTGTTGACTCGGTTGCGGCCCTGACGCCGCGCGCGGAACTCGAAGGCGACATGGGAGACCATCAGGTCGGCGCGCAAGCGCGCCTGATGAGCCAGGCGATGCGCAAGCTGACCGGTTCGATCTCCAAATCGAAGTGCACCGTGATCTTTATCAACCAGATTCGCATGAAGATCGGCGTTATGTTCGGCTCGCCCGAAACCACGTCGGGCGGCAATGCGCTCAAATTCTATGCGTCGGTCCGTCTGGATATCCGCCGCATCGGCGCAATCAAGGACCGCGACGAGGTTGTCGGCAACGCGACCCGCGTGAAAATTGTCAAGAACAAGGTGGCCCCGCCGTTCAAACAGGTGGAATTCGACATCATGTATGGCGAAGGCATTTCGAAACGCGGCGAACTGATCGATCTGGGCGTGAAACTCGGTATCGTCGAGAAATCCGGTTCGTGGTTTTCCTACGGCGACCAGCGGATAGGGCAAGGGCGCGAAAATGCGAAGCAGTTCCTCAAGGAAAACGAAGATGTCGCCTATGAGATCGAGGACAAAATCCGCGCTTCGCACGGTCTAGATTTCAACGCGCCTCCGCCGTCGGGCAAGAAATCCGAAGACGATGACGGGGCTGACGTTCTGGAGGCATAAGACCCAATCCAGCAGGAATTCAAAAGACTGGGCCTTGCGTCCGGTCTTTTGCTGTTTTGGCCTGTGGACAGCCCACGCGCTTGGCGATAAACCGTCTGGACATGTGCAGTTGACAGGGCAATCCAATGGCAAGTCTTAACGATATCCGATCCACATTTCTCTCGTTCTTCGAAAAGAACGGCCACACAGTTGTGGATAGCTCTCCGCTGGTGCCCCGGAACGATCCGACCTTAATGTTCACCAACTCGGGAATGGTGCAGTTCAAGAACGTGTTCACCGGCGTCGAACATCGCGACTACGTGCGGGCGACCACGGCGCAGAAATGCGTTCGCGCCGGCGGCAAGCATAATGATCTGGATAACGTCGGCTATACCGCGCGCCACCATACTTTTTTCGAGATGCTGGGCAATTTCTCTTTCGGGGACTACTTCAAGGAACAGGCGATTATCTTTGCGTGGGACCTGATCACCAAGGATTTCGGAGTTCCGAAGGACAAACTGACGGTTACGGTTTATCACACAGACGACGAAGCCGCGAATATCTGGAAGAAATACGCTGGCCTGCCGGAGGACCGGATCATCCGCATCCCGACAAACGACAACTTCTGGATGATGGGCCCGACCGGTCCGTGCGGTCCCTGCACTGAGATATTCTACGATCACGGCGAGCATATCTGGGGTGGCCCTCCGGGCAGCGCGCAAGAAGACGGCGACCGTTTTATCGAGATATGGAACCTCGTCTTCATGCAGAACGAACAGTTCGAGAATGGTGATCTGAGGGAGCTGGAGAAACAGTCCATCGACACGGGCATGGGTCTGGAACGGATTGCGGCGTTGCTGCAGGGGACACACGACAACTATGAAACCGACCTGTTCAAGGCGCTGATCGAGGCCTCGGCCAATGTGACGAATGTCGAACCCTATGGCGACAAGAACGTGCACCACCGAGTGATTGCGGACCACCTGCGCTCGACCTCGTTTCTGATTGCCGATGGCGTCATGCCGTCCAGCGACGGCCGCGGCTATGTTCTGCGCCGGATCATGCGTCGTGCCATGCGCCATGCGCATCTTCTGGGTGCGACAGATCCTATGATGCACAGGCTGGTGCCCACTCTGGTCGGCCAGATGGGTCAGGCCTATCCTGAACTTGGGCGGGCACAGGCGCTGATTCAAGAAACCTTGCTGCTGGAAGAGACCC
>JAHEFH010000049.1:0-6114 GCA_024640245.1 Paracoccaceae bacterium
ACGCACTGCGCGCAAACTCATGGATGGAAATGTATTCCCTGCACCACCGGTCAGCGCTGTATCGGAGGCAAATTAATGACAGACGAATACCGCCCATTCCACCCCAATCCCAAGGTGCCGGACTTCAAACCTCCGGCAGGAGCGGTGGATGCACATTGCCATGTGTTCGGACCCGCCGCCAAATTCCCCTTTGCGCCGGAGCGGAAATATACGCCCGTTGACGCGCCGAAGGAAAAGCTGTTCGCGCTGCGTGACCACTTGGGGTTCGCACGCAACGTGATCGTTCAGGCCACGTGCCACGGACGCGACAATACCGCACTGGTCGATGCGCTGGAGGCATCTGACGGCATGGCGCGCGGTGTGGCGATCGTGGGCGAAGATGTTTCTGATCAAGAGCTTGCACGTTTGCATGCGGCTGGTGTGCGTGCAGTCCGGTTCAATTTTGTCAAACGGCTGGTCGATGCGACGCCCAAAGAGGTTTTCCTGCGAATTGCCGAGAGGATTACCAAACTCGGATGGCACACGGTGGTATATTTCGAGGCTCAGGATTTACGAGACCTTGCGCCGTTTCTCGCGGAATTGCCCGGCATAATCGTTGTCGACCACATGGGCAGGCCCGATGTGGTCGATGGGCCGGATGCCCTCGACTTCCGCTACTTCCTTCAGGTTCTGGAGGCCCATCCGAATATCTGGGTCAAGGTTTCCTGCCCGGAAAGGCTGACGGTCGCCGGACCGCCCTATGACGATGTTGTGCCCTTTGCCGCCAAGCTGGTGGAAAAATTCCCGAACCGCGTGTTGTGGGGGACGGACTGGCCGCATCCGAACATGAAATCGCATATGCCCGATGACGGCGCATTGGTGGACTTCATACCACGCATTGCGCCGGCCAAAGCCCAGCAACAGGCATTGCTGGTCGACAATCCCATGCGGCTTTACTGGCCGGAAGAGAGTAATAAATGACTTCGCCGCAGGCATTCTCCGTCCGGGACCAAATAATTGCGGCGCTGGCGACGGCGATGTGCGTGGCGTGCATTCTGTGGAATGTCGAGGCCCCGACGCGTTTGGGCTTTGCGATCCTGACCCAGCAATATATGGCGTTCCAGCTTGGTCTCGCACTGACTATCGCTTACCTGCGTTTCGGGGTCAAAGGCGAGGTCAAGGAAAGACTTGGGCTCGTCGACGCCATCATCGCGTTGTCGGCTTTTCTGGTGCTGATGTATGCGGCCTGGGATTTCTCGTGGCTACTGACCGAGCAGGCCTATCGCCCCTGGCAAATCACCGTAATCGGCGTAGTGGTCACCATTTCGGTGATGGAGGGTGTCCGTCGGCGCGCCGGTTGGATGTTGTTCGGCATCGTGGCTGTGTTCCTGGTCTATGCCCTGTTTGCCGATATGGTTCCCGGTCGCTTGATCGGCAAGGAACTGAGTCCCGTTCGTCTGGTCCAGTATGTAGGGTTTGACCCCTCGGCGGTGTTTTCCACACCGCTGGCGGTGGGCACGATTATCGTGCTGTTGTTTGTTTTCTTTGGCCAACTTCTGTTTGCAGCAGGTGGCGGCGCGTTCTTCACGGATCTTGCAATGGCGGCAACCGGCAAGTCGCGCGGCGGGAGCGCAAAGATATCGGTGGTTGGCTCGGCGCTGTTCGGATCGATATCCGGCAGCGCCGTATCGAACGTCGTTACGACGGGTGTGGTTACGATCCCCCTGATGCAGCGCGGCGGTTATTCCAAAAAGGATTCAGGCGCCATCGAGGCGGTCGCCTCGACGGGTGGCCAGTTGATGCCGCCGATCATGGGTGCTGCTGCCTTCCTTATGGCCGAATTCCTCGATATTTCTTATTTTACCGTTGCAGGTGCGGCGCTTTTACCGGCCATTCTGTACTATTTCAGTGTGTTCGTTCAGGTGGACCTGATCGCCGGACGGGACCAGATAAGTTCCACGGAAGAAGACGGCCTGACCACGAAGCAAGTCCTTGCGGACGGATGGCACTTTGCGTTGCCGTTCGGGGTTTTGCTGACAGCCCTTTTTTGGTGGCGCATGGATCCTGAGGATTCAGCGCTTCTGGCTTCAATCGGTATTGTGATTGTCGGATTTGCGCGTGGATACCGCGGCAAACGGCTGTCACTGAAGACGCTGGGTCAAGTCTTTGTGGACACGGGGATCGGCATGGTCGATCTGATCCTGGTCGTGGCCGCCGCCGGGTTTGTCATTGGCATCCTGAATGTCACAGGACTTGGTTTTGCGCTGACCTTGGTGTTGGTTGACTCAGTTGGTTCGAACGTGATTTTGCTGCTGGGAATTTCGGCTCTGATTTGCATTGTTCTGGGGATGGGCATGCCGACTTCGGGCGTGTACGTCTTGTTGGCAACGCTTGTTGCGCCTTCGCTTGTCAAGGCGGGGATACATCCTATTGCCGCGCATTTGTTCATTCTCTATTTCGGAATGATGTCGATGATTACCCCCCCGGTCGCATTGGCAGCCTTTGCGGCGGCGACGATTACCAAGGAAAATCCGCTCGCCACCGGACTGGCCTCTATGCGCGTCGGATGGGCGGCGTTTCTTCTGCCGTTCATCTTCGTTTCTTCGCCTGCACTTCTGCTCGATGGCAGTAACTTCGATATAATTTCCACAGCGGGGCTAGCCGCTATCGGGATAGCGGCGGTTACCGCGGCGATCGTGGGGTACTGGTCGAGAAAACTTAATGCAGGTGTGAGGCTTGCGGCCGGAATTGCCGGTCTTGTCGCCATGCCTTTGGGCTTTTTGCCCGTTTCCGTTATTATCCATTGGTTTGCCGCTTCCGCAGTTGTTGCGCTTGGTGTCGCTCTGATGGTTTTGAAACCGCAATCTGTTGAAGGTCTTGCTGACGCTGACCTGTCGCATGATGCGGGCACACTTAAAGGGAGGAAAAACCATGAATAAACTTAACAGGAAATTCGCCGGAGCGATTGCCGTGCTGGCTTTGAGTGCCGCCGCAGCAAGCGCACAGGTGATTACGATCGCAACCGGCGCGCAGGGCTCGCTCGCATATAACTCGGGCCAGGCGGTTGCCAAGGTCGCGAATGAAGCCGGGATCGTTGCTCGCACGCAGCCCCTTGTCGGGTATCTGCCTCTGATCAGCAACGGCGAGGTCGACTTCGGGTTTTCAAACGGTGTGGAGGCTGCCTACGCCCTCACCGGTACCGGCAATTACGACCGAACAAGCCCGAATTTGCGCCTTGTCGGAACTATGTTCCCGCTGAAAACGGGGATGATGGCGCCCTGTGACCTCGGATTGAAAACCGTCGCTGATCTCAAGGCCAAGGCCGCCGATCTGAAGATTGCATCAGAGTACACTTCCTCGACGATTATCCCGTTTTATATTGGCGGCGGCCTCGCGAATGGGGGCATGACCTATGACGATTTCCAGAAAGTGCCGGTTTCAAGTTTTGTTGCCGGGATGGATGCTCTCGGTGACGGTCTGGTGGACGTCGCGCTGGTCAGCCTGAACGCTGGTGGGGGCAAGCAGGCTGCCGTCAAACTTCAGGGACGGGGCGGACTTTGCTACATCTCGCTCGACAATTCCGACGCTGGCGTTGCTGCGTTCAAGAAGTTCCTGCCGGCTGGCGACATCATCTCCCTGCCGCAAAACGAAAACATTAACGGCTTGCAGGATTACGCAGCGAATATCATCAGCATTCCATGGATGATGCTGACAAATACCGATACCAGCGAAGATCTGGTTTACAACATGACTAAGGCGATTGCCGAAAACAAGGATGCACTTAAAGAGTCATTTGGTGCTTTTGGTAATGCGAACCTCGAACAGATGGCCCCGGCCAACGAGGTTCCATACCATCCCGGAGCGCTGAAATATTTCGCAGAGGCCGGAATTAAAGTCGGCGGCTGATCTTTACATTGGGCGTGCCGGCAAGGCGGTGCGCCCAACGTACTTCTTGAACATTGGAGCATATAATATGATGACCGAATTGACAGCCTCTGACGGGCACAAGCTGGATTGCTGGATTCAGGATGCAGAGGGCGAGCGCCGCGGAGGCCTTGTGATTTTGCAGGAAATTTTCGGCGTGACCGATCAACTGAAAGGCGTTGCCAAACACTATGCATCCCTTGGTTACGACGTAGCTATTCCGGCCTTGTTTGACCGTCACGAAAAGGGTGCTGTAATTCCTTTCGATCAAGGCCCGAAAGGCCGTGACATGATGTTGGCTTCAGATCTGGACCAGACCATGGCTGACGCGGATGCCGCCGTTCAGAAGTTGGCCTCGCGAGGCGGCAAGGTTGCTGTCATGGGCTTTTGCTGGGGTGGCGGGCTAGCACTGCGTGCTGCACAAAAGCTGGATGTCGCCGGTGGTATTGCTTTCTATGGAACGCGCTTGCCACAGTACCTCGATTGCCCCCTGAAGGCGCCAATGCTGGGTCATTTCGGGATTAAGGACGATCATGTGCCCGCCGAGATGTTGAAGCAGGCCAAGGCTTACCTGCCAGAGTGGGAAATCCATATGTATGATGCAGGCCATGCCTTTGCCAACGACGCACGCGACACTTTTGTGGCGGATGCGGCGAAACTGGCCCATGATCGGACTGCGATTTTCTTGGCAAAACATGTTGGCTGACAAAGCCGCCTGAACGGAACTTTTTTCGGCACTTGGATCGCACCGGGGTTTGCAAGCTAATCCCGGTGCGAAAAAGAAAATGGGTAACTTATGAAAAAGATTGGTTTCATTGGAATGGGAGAGGCGGGCAGCGCCTTGGTGTCCGGCTGGGGTTCGGCGCGTGCTGGCGAGATCGTGGCCTACGATATCAAGCTTGATACCCCGGCGACCTCCCGGGAAATACTCGATCGATGCGAACTGCTCGGAATTTCTGTAGCGCGATCGGCCAAAGAGGCGGTTCAGGGCGCCGACATAGTCTTCTCGACGGTCACGGCAGATCAGGCGGTGTCCGCTGCTGAAGTTGCAGCAACTCACCTATTGGCCGGGACTTTCTGGTGTGACCTGAATTCCTGCGCGCCGTCTTCCAAACGGCGGGCGGCGGCCATCATAGAAGCCGCCGGCGGGCGATACGTGGATGTGGCGGTGATGGCCCCGGTCCATCCCAAATTGAATATGGTTCCTGTTTTGATTTCTGGCCCTCACACTCAGGCCGTCGCACCTGTGCTCGAGGCCATGCCGATGTCGCTTCGTATCGTTGAGGGCAGCGTTGGCGCTGCGTCGTCGATCAAGATGGTCCGGTCCATCATGGTGAAAGGCTTGGAGGCACTGACGGCCGAATGCACGCTCGCCGCCGTTGCTGCAGGCGTTGAGGACGAAGTCTTCGGGTCGCTCGCCAAAAGTCATCCCGGGATCGACTGGCCCCGTCAGGCGGCCTACAATTTCGAGCGCTCGCTGGTGCATGGCGCTCGGCGCGCAGCCGAGATGGAGGAGGTAGCGAAGACCCTGTCCGACCTCGGACTGCCAAACGATATGGCGATGGCCACCGTTAAATGGCAGAGCCGCGTCGCAGCGACCTTAGTGCCGGCCCCGACTGATCCAAAGGGAACTGACGTGTATGAAATCGCGGAGTCTTTGTTGCCAAAAATATGGTCCTAGCTGGGGTTCCGGTTCAAACCGGTCGAGCGTAGCGATACGTCTGGCAAATGCGAAATCAGGCGTTGCGAAACCGCTCGACGACGTCTTTCCTTCCTTGAATGACATCCCTGTCACGTTGATCGATTTTCAGGGTTAACTTCTCGAACGATATTGCGGAGCAGACCTGCCCTCGTTTGCTAAGAAGTAGGCCGCCCAGCCTCGAATGTGGCTATCTCGGCCAAACGGCTTGCGGCAGGTGAGCATGTTATCCGATTGACATTGCTACAAATCCGTTTCGCCGCTACGGTTCCGGTGTATATATTTAATAAATCAATATTTTTTACCGGTTAATCTATGAATTCGGGAGAATTGAAATTGATCAGTCTGCTTTTTCAAGTTTTAGAAATTCAACTCAGCTGGCTGGTGTTGATTGTTCCGGCCCAATCGAAAGACCTTGTGATTACAACCTTTGACTGACCGCCATATACCGCGCCGTCCCTGCCGAAAGGCGGAGCGACTACCGCGGTCGTGCAAAACGCCTTTGAACAAGC
>JAHEFH010000049.1:6214-18366 GCA_024640245.1 Paracoccaceae bacterium
CCGCAATCTGACTTTTCCCGCACGGAGCCAAAGTCGCGTAACGGCGTAGCCTTCTACCGTGACAGTTTTATGCCGAGGCAGCGTCAACCAGAACATATACCGCCATGAACATAACAGCGACCGACCCGATTGTGTAAAAGGTCGCGCGGACCTCGTGCGTTTGTTTGGTCACATAGGCGACTGCGTGCAGAATGCGCGCCATAACAAATCCGTACATCAGGATTTGAGCCAGCAAAAGTGACGGGCCGGCAGCGACAAAAAGCAAACCCGCAGCCAGAAAGGCCGGAATATTCTCCAGGTCATTCCTGTGCATGCGGCGCGACCTGTCGACGTAGTCATTGACCTCGAGTTGTTCCGGGCGAGGGTTCTTGTTGATGAGGCCAACTTGCAGGTCTTCGGGGCTTGCAAGTCCGGAGTCGCTTTTCAACATCCGGTAAACTGTCATCCAGCCTTGGCCCATGATTTTCAAGACCATGATAGAGGCGGCTATAGCGTATGTGGCGAATACAGGGTTTTCGATATTCAGGATTTCCATTTTCAAACCTCATGTGTTTGTATTAACTTATGAATTTGTCGTGCGGTCATCGATCGGGCGGGCAAGCGGTCGTGATCCACCTTGTCGATACAAGTTGGCTGAATTCTTGACTTCGGGACAATGTCCGGGCGCTTGATGAACCCCTCAGGGTTCGATCTTCCGGACTTCCATACCCTCCAATTTCAGGCTACAGTGGTGTCGATGAATAATGTAAGGCACAACGGGTTCCGTTGTCAATATTTGATTGAACACGCATGTCCGACGAAAAGAGAATCTACAAAAAGCAAAAGCGCGCCGAATTGGAAGAGCAGACGCATTTGCGTATTACAGAGAGTGCTGTGGAGCTGCACGGCACCCTAGGTCCTGCGAAAACGACCATAAAGGCAATCGCCGAACATGCCGGCGTCAGGCGTTCGACTGTCTATCGACACTTTCCGGATGACGAAGCGCTGTTCTTTGCTTGCTCTGCGCATTGGCTAGAGCGAAACTCGTTTCCCGACCCGACCCCCTGGCTCTTGATCGAAAATGTGGAAGACCGTCGTCTGACTGCTTTTCGCGAGTTGTACGTCTATTATCGGGCTAACAGGGACATGTTGCGGAATGTTCTGCGCGACGAAAATGAAATTCCGGCGCTGCAACGTGTGCTTGCGGGATACCATTCCTATTTAGAGCAGGCCAAGCGCTTGCTGATTGATGAAAGCTTGCACGGGAATGCATCACTCGCGTCTGCTGCAATCGGCCACGCTCTCGCTTTCTCCACCTGGAGTTCGATGGCGCTGGAGGAGCAGTTATCGGACCAGGAATGCGCCGAGTTGATGTGCGGACTTGCGCGCTTCGCGGACGGGTCGAGGTAACTTTAAAGCTGACCTTTCGAGGGTGCATGACCTTCGTCCAGACGCAAAGGCCATTTGCAGAAAAAACTTGCCATATCAGACTGAACAAGCTTGAGCAGGGCGGGGCGCTCCCGTATCTGTTTTCACTAACGGGAACCCGCTGTCGACCGGCGCTTTTGCCCCTTGGCAACATCACAAACAAGGAACCTCGGAATGAAATTACTTTCCCTCAAAGGTGACGGGATCGGCCCGGAAATTGTGACAGCGACTGAGCAGGTGCTGATTGCAGCAGATAAATTGTTTGGTCTAAGCCTGAGCTTCCAGACTGAAGTGGTCGGGTTTGATGCGCTGGCGGCCGACGGTTCGACAATTCCAGATCGGGTTATTACTGCGGCGCGTGACGCCGACGGGATCATTCTGGGGCCTGTTTCGCATAACGATTATCCCCCGCTGGCGGAGGGCGGTTTGAATCCGTCCGGAACACTGCGCAAAAAACTCGACCTTTACGCGAATATCCGTCCGGCGATCACACGCGACGGGATTACGCCGCCTTGCGGAAAATCGTTCGACCTCGTCGTTGTGCGCGAGAATACCGAAGGCTTCTATGCCGACCGGAACATGGAAAGCGGGCCGGGGGAATTCATGCCGGATCCCGACATGGCCTTATCCCTGCGCAAGGTCACACGCCTCGCTTCGCGCCGTATAGCTCAGGCGGCTTTCGATCTGGCCGCCATGCGGTCCGCGCGACACGTGACCGCCGTACACAAAGCCAACGTGCTGCGTCTGTCGGACGGCTTGTTTCTAGAGGAAACCCGCGCCGTGGCGTCGCAGTTTCCTGACGTCCGGTATGATGAAGTGCTGGTGGACGCGATGGCGGCGCACTTGGTGCGAGATGCATCGCGTTACGACACGATCGTGACCACGAACATGTACGGTGATATACTCTCGGATCTCGCTTCGGAACTTTCGGGAAGTCTCGGGCTTGCCGCCTCGCTGAACGCAGGAACGTCGAATGCCATGGCGCAAGCCCAGCACGGTTCGGCGCCGGACATTGCGGGGCAAGGCAAAGCCAACCCTGCTTCTTTGATCCTTTCGGCGGGGATGCTGCTAGATTGGGGAGGGCGCCAATTGGGTCGTCGGGAGCTTTGTCGTGCGGCGCAAGCTATAGAAAAGGCTCTGGCTGAAGCCCTTCAAATCCCGTCGGCGCGTACGCCCGATCTGGGCGGAACAGGCGGCACGAAAAAATTCACAGAAGCGGTCATGGCCGCGCTAAAATCCACTTGACGCTTCAGACGCGCATGAAATAGTCGAAAAGCCGTTCTGAGGACTGTGCAAGCGAGCGTTTGCCAGATTTCTTCCCGATGACGCGGTCTTGGCGCTTACGGATGTTTCAGGCCATGAATTGTTCTGTTATGAAGATACTACGCTTGGGATTTCTTTGGCTAAAAGCCATTCGAATGCGATTGGAATAGAACCATGAAAACCGCTATCGCCACTGTCTCGATTTCTGGAAACCTTCGGGAAAAACTCGCCGCCATAGCCAAGGCCGGTTTCGACGGAATCGAGATTTTCGAGCAGGATTTTATCGCTGACACCGGAAGTCCGCGCGAAATTGGCAAGATGATCCGCGATCACGGGCTTGAAATAATGCTGTTTCAGCCGTTCCGCGATTTCGAAGGCTTGCCGGAGGCGATGCGCCGCAAGGCATTTGACCGGGCCGAGCGTAAGTTTGACCTGATGCAGGAGCTCGGAACCGATCTGGTGCTGGTCTGCTCGAACGTCTCGCCGCATGCGCTGGGCGGTATCGATCGGGCCGCCGATGACTTCCGCGAACTGGGGGACCGTGCGGCGAAGCGGGGCTTGCGCGTGGGGTTCGAGGCTCTGGCATGGGGCCGTCACATCAACGACCATCGCGATGCATGGGAAGTGGTTCGCCGAGCCGACCACGCCAACATCGGTCTGATCGTCGACAGCTTTCACACTCTTGCCCGCAAGATCGACCCGGAAACCATCCGTCGCATTCCCGGCGACAAGATATTTTTCGTTCAATTGGCTGATGCGCCGCTGATCGACATGGACCTGCTTTATTGGTCCCGTCACTTCCGCAACATGCCGGGCGAGGGTGACCTGAACCTGCTCGGTTTCATGCGAGCTGTTACTGCGACAGGCTATGATGGGCCCCTTTCGCTGGAGATTTTCAACGACCAGTTCCGAGGCGGCAGCCCGACCGGTCTTGCGAGGGACGGACACCGTTCGCTGGTCTATCTGATGGACAGGGTAAAGAGGGCCGAACCGGACCTGTCGCTCGACCTGCCGGAAATTCCGGACCGGATGACGGTTGAGGGCGTCGAATTCATCGAGTTTACCAGTCAGGGCGAGGAAGCAGATAAGCTCGCGGAAATGCTGCGCGTCATGGGATTTCGCCATGTCGGAAATCACAAGTCCAAGAAGGTCGCGCTGTGGCGGCAGGGTAATATCAATATAGTCATCAATACCGAGACGACGGGTTTTGCCCGTTCGGCCTATCTGACACACGGCACCGGGGTCTGCGATATCGGACTCAAGGTCTCGGATGCTGGAAAAACAGCGCAACGTGCAGAAGCGCTGGGCGCAACCCTGTTCGAACAGGCCGTCGGGCCGGGCGAACTGACCATTCCGGCCATCCGCAGCGTCGGCGGTTCGGTCATGCACTTCATCGATGAGGCCAGTGGCCTCTCGAAGGTCTGGGAAGTCGAGTTCGAACCTTTAGAGAAGGACTTGGATGCTGTGGATGCCGGTCTGGTCCGCGTCGATCACATTGCCGAGACTATGGACTACGACGAAATGCTGAGTTGGTCGCTGTTCTACACGGCAATTTTCAACATGGAAAAATCCCCGATGGTCGACGTGATCGATCCTGATGGTCTGGTTCACAGTCAGGCGGTAGAGGCAGCCGACGGCCGGTTCCGAATGACATTGAACGGTGCGGAAACCCACCGCACGCTGGCCGGCCATTTTCTGGCCGATAGTTTCGGATCCGCCGTACAGCATATCGCTTTTGCTGCTGAGGACATCTTCGCTTCTGCCCGCGCGATGGCCGGGCTTGGCTTCCAGGCGCTGCCGATGCCGCAGAACTACTATGATGATCTGGCTGCCCGGTTCGAGATTGCCCCAGACCTTCTGGACCGAATGAAGGAGCTTCAGATTCTCTATGACGAAGACGAGAACGGAGCTTTTTTCCAATACTACAGTAGACCTTATGGCGACGGCCTGTTTTTCGAGATCATCCAGCGCCGGAAAGGCTATAGCGGCTATGGTGCGCCCAACGCCCCGTTCCGCATTTCGGCCCAAAAACGGCTGATGCGTCAAAAAGGCATGCCTAAACTGTAAGCGATCTTCCCGTACTGCCCCGGTCACCCGCTCGTCCGTTGAGCCGAGCAATCCCGAATGGGGGATCGAGCGGGAAAGTAACGTGAAACCAGAGTGTTGGCCGGCTGATTGCCTTCGATGGTTAACCGAATTTTTGCTTTCGCTTGAAAAATCCAGAGAGATAACTGGCATGACGGTGCGCTTTTCTGCCGACTTTTCCAAGTGGCGCATTTTGTAATAGCCTGTACAAATCAGTACCGCTAAGCCATGGCAGATATATTGTATCCACCGATAGGATGACCGGATGCCCGTGCAAACCGCACAGCCGAGCTTGTTTTCAAAACTGCGCAATCTGGTGCCGGTCCTGCTCGGGTTGGGGCTTTTTGCCGTCGGTATCTGGGCACTGGAACACTTGCTCAGGCCCGTTAACGCTGCTGATGTGATTGCACAAATGAAGGCGATGCCGGTGTTGGTTCTGATCATTTCGGTTGGCGCGACAGCCCTGGGGTACATCGCTCTGATCGGGTACGACTGGTGGGCGTTGGTTTATCTCGACAAACGGCTTCCTGTTCGTGCCGTCGCACTTGGCGGGTTTCTTGGTTACTCCTTCGGTAACACGATCGGGATCAGCGTGATCTCTGGCGGGGCGGTTCGTTACCGGATCTATTCTGCTTTCGGTCTGAACGCTTTCGATGTTGCGGCTCTGGCGACCTATATCGCAGTCGCTATGGGCATGGGCCTCATGCTGGTGGGCCTACTTGCGCTCGGCATTCACCCTGAAGCGTTAGCGGGCGTTCTGCCGTTCTCCTTGCCGGTGATCCAAGTGGGCGCGCTGTTGATTGCATTTATTATTATGGCTTTGACTTTGGCTTTGTCCTTCAGTCGGCGCTCAATGCGGATTGGCAAGGCAGAGATCGCGATGCCCGCGCCGCGCATCTTGCTAGGGCAACTCGGGGTGGCAATTTTCGACTCTACCATGGCTGCGCTGGCGCTTTACGTTCTGCTGCCGGTCGGCGCGCCAGACTTCGCGCCCTTCATCGCGATTTATGCTGCCGCGGCCATGGTGGCGATACTCAGCCACGTGCCCGGTGGTGTGGGGGTGTTCGAAACCGTGGTTATCGCCGCGATGCCGCAAGGGGTTTCTGTGGGCGAAGTTGCCGCCGCGCTCCTTGTGTTTCGCATGATCTATTTCCTGCTACCATTCGCGTTGGCCTTCGCGATCGTGTCGCTTAACGAGGCGCGTATGGCCGGAGGTCTGGCCTCGCGGGTCTTTGGTGAACTGCCAGAACCGATGCGCCCCGTCGTCGCAGCGCTGAGTGGCGCCGTGCCTTGGCTTGTGGGTCTTTGGGCTCTGGGGTTTGGTGCGTACTTGGTGGCAATCGGTCTGATGCCCTCGGTCATTCCAACAGATGATGAAAGCGACCTGATCAGCGCAATTCTGCTGGAAGGAGGAACGCTTGTCTCGGCTGTTACGGGTATTGTGCTGATAATCCTGTCGCACGGCCTGGTGCGACGGATTTCCGGGGCGTACTGGTTTACGCTGGTGGCGATTTGCGGGGGGGGCGTAGCCTCGCTGCTCAATCACTTCGATTTTGAAAGCGCGCTGATCCTCGCGCTTGGAGCACTTGCGCTGCTGCCCTTCCGGCGAGAGTTCCATCGCCGCGCGAAGATTACAGAAGGTGTCTTCTCTTTGGAATGGTTCGCTTTAATTGCCGCTGTCTTGATTGCAGGATTCTCGTTCTTCTTCTTCGTGCATGAGGCCACACCCTATTCACATGCCCTCTGGACGGAGCTTACCCGCAATGCCAATACCTCGCGAGCTTTGCGGGCGGGGTTGGCGGGATCGGCAGTGTTGTTGGTGTTTTCTGTCTATCTCGCGCTCAGGCCTGCGCGTGCCAGACGAGCCGAGCCCGAGGTCGAGGCGCTTGACCATGCGGCTCGGATCATTGCCAGTCAGGATGATCCGCAGGCCTGCCTCGCGCTCTCTGGCGACAAGAGCCTGATGTTTTCTTCCGATGAACAGGCCTTCGTCATGTATGGCCGTCATCGGGCGAACTGGGTGGCTTTTGGCGATCCGGTCGGGCCGCCGGAAACGGTGGACGATCTGGCATGGAATTTCCATGATGAAGCTTTGCGGGCGGGCGGGAAACCTGTCTTTTACGAGGTGAGCGAGCGCCACCTGCCGCTTTGGATCGAGATGGGGATGGTTCTGCACAAGGTGGGAGAGGAGGCCGTGGTCCGGTTGGCAGACTTCTCTCTCGGAGGAGCAAAATTCAAGTCGATGCGCGCCGCCTTCAACAAGGCGAAGCGCGAGGGCTATGAGCTCGAGATACTTCAGCCGCCTCATTCGCCGGCCCTAATGGCAGAGCTTGCCGCAGTGTCGGAAGCTTGGCTGGGCGGAAAGACGGGGCGCGAAAAAGGTTTCTCGGTTGGCCGGTTCGATCCTGCCTATCTGGAGCATTTCCCGATCGCGGCAATTCGCAACGGCCTTGAGGGTCAGGACCGTGTCATTGCCTTCGCCAATATACTTGCCCCGGGAACAAAGCGGCGAGTGTCGGTCGATCTGATGCGCTATCTGCCCGAGCATTCCTCGGGGATAATGGAATTCCTTTTCGTCTCGCTCATCGAGCACTACCGGAATGCGGGAGGCGAGGAGTTCAGTTTGGGGATGGCGCCCTTGGCAGGCCTGAGCAAGCGGCGCACCGCGCGGATTTGGGACCGTTTTGGGCACTTGATGTTCCGTCACGGTGGGTCGTTTTATAATTTCGAAGGGTTGCGCAACTTCAAGCAGAAGTTCCATCCCGAATGGCGTCCGCGCTACATAGCGCTGCCGCCTGCGGTATCTCCAATGGTGGCGATGGCCGATATTGCGCTTCTGATCTCCGGCGGTCCGCGAGGAATTATCGGCAAGTAATTTCAGGCTGAAATTTCCCACCCGCAAGCGTCCTGATTCAAATCCGGATGTCGCGGGCAGTATCAGGCTTCTCCAAAGTATTCTCGCTTTTCTTGACGCCCGAAAGGGTAGCACTATTCTGACGTGAGGCACGGAAGCGTGCGGTCGGATCGGCGTTTCCGCTTTGAATCCGCGCCGCTTTGGCCGGAAACCGTCACTTACAAATATATCGAAAAGGTGCTTTTGGAAAAATCCGCATAGTTTCGTCAGGAATTTTACAGTATGCAGTTGTGTGCGGAGATAAAATATTTTAAATAAAAAATGCAAAAAATGAAACCAAGGAGTAAAATGGCATGAACGATCGATACAATATCTTGATATTGGGTGCCTCCTACGGGTCGTTGCTCGGAACCAAGATAGCAATGGCTGGACATGACGTTACCATGGTCTGTCTGCCCGCAGAGGCCGAACTGTTCAACAGTGTAGGGGCCGTAATCCGTATGCCAGTCAAAGGCAGTGAGGGCCTGATTGAAATCAACTCGAAGGGACTTCCCGGCAAGCTCGGAGCCGCCGGTACGAATGATGTGGACCCAAACGACTTCGATCTGGTCGCGCTAGCGATGCAGGAACCGCAATACAGCTCTCCTGGCGTGCGCGAACTGCTCGACAAGGTAGCCTTGGCGCGTGTGCCATGCATGTCCATCATGAACATGCCTCCCCTGCCGTATCTGAGCCGTATTCCGGGTCTGGATGCAGATGCATGCCGTTCGTGCTACACCGCTCCGGCGATCTGGGATAATTTCGATCCGGACCTGATGACACTTTGCAGCCCGGACCCGCAGGCATTCCGCCCGCCCGAAGAACCGCTCAACGTTCTGCAAGTTCGCCTGCCCACCAATTTCAAGGCGGCAGGTTTCGTGTCCGAAGCCCACACCGAGATTTTGCGCCGGTTGCAATCCGACATCGAGGCAGTCCGGTTTGAAACACCCGAAGGTCCGGTTGAACTGCCGGTCAAGCTGAAGGTTCACGACTCCGTCTTTGTTCCGCTGGCCAAGTGGAGCATGTTGATGGCCGGCAATTATCGCTGTGTTCAGGAACAGGAGATGCGTTCGATCATGAGCGCTGTCCATACCGATATCGAAGAGACACGGGCCGTTTACAACTGGGTCGTCGATCTGTGCAAAGGCCTGGGTGCGAGCGAAGCCGAAATGGTATCCTTCGAAAAATATGCCAATGCAGCGAAATCGCTCGGCAGTCCGTCGTCCGCAGCGCGTGCATTGGCGGGCGGCGCCCGGAATATAGAGCGCGTAGACCGGCTTGTGCAAACGGTCGCGGCACAAAACGGCCTGCGCCATGCCGCCGTTGACCGGACAGTCGCGTTGGTGGATGCTTGGTTGGAGAAAAACAGCGCGCTGTCATTGGCGTCCTGAAGCAGGGCCAGCCATTGCTTGAACTGAAAAGCCCTGTTGCCCGAATGCGTGGTGACGGGGCCAGTTCACTGTTTTATTCCAAAGTTCCGGACCTTTCGCATCCACCGGATGGCGCGGGCATCGTTTGCCCTGCGGCGATCAATGCAGCGTGCTTGCGGACGACTTCCGGACTAAATTGTGACCGATTTTGATTGATCTGTGTCAAAGCAAGCATTTCAAAAGTTGAATATCAACTCTGAAAGACTTGGTTGCACTGGCTGATGGTGCCCATGGTCATTGGGGTTTTACTCGTTTTGGAGATTTGTAGATGGCACATGTTATCGTTCTCGGGGCCGGACTTGGCGGCACTATCATGGCTTATGAACTGCGTGAAAAGCTGGCCAAGGAGCACAAAGTCTCGGTTGTGTCTCAGGGAACGAAGTATCATTTCGTTCCGTCGAATCCGTGGGTGGGAGTAGGCTGGCGCGACAGGGCTGCTGTAGAAGTGGATCTGGTTCCTGTGCTGGCCAAACGCGATATCGGTCTTCATTCGCAAGGCGCGAAGCGGCTTCATCCGACAGAAAAGCGGATCGAACTCAACGACGGAACTTCTGTCAATTATGACTATCTGGTAATCGCGACGGGTCCGGATCTTGCCTTTGACGAGATCGAGGGGCTGGGACCGAATGCGAACACGCAATCGGTCTGCCACGTCGATCATGCGCTACAAACCAAAGAAGCCGTGGATGCCATCATCGCCGAACCGGGTCCTGTTGTGGTCGGTGCGGTGCAGGGGGCATCGTGTTTCGGCCCGGCTTACGAATTCGCCTTCATTCTGGACAAGGCGTTCCGCGACGCAAAAGTCCGGGATCGCGTGCCTATGACATTCATTACTTCCGAACCTTACGTGGGCCACCTTGGATTGGACGGAGTAGGCGACACCAAAGGATTGCTGGAAAGCGAACTTCGCGAGCACCACATCAAATGGATATGTAATGCCCGCGTCGATAAGGTGGAACCGGACCGTATATTCGTATCCGAGATGGCCGAGGACGGTTCAGTCAAGCAGGTCCACGAAGTGCCGCAAAAATTCACCATGATGCTGCCGGCGTTCCGCGGTGTTCCTGCGGTGTTCGGGATCGAGGGGCTGACCAATCCGCGCGGGTTCATTCTGGCCGACAAACACCAGCAAAATCCCAAGTTTCCCGAAATCTTTTCGATCGGCGTTTGCGTGGCAATTCCACCGGTCGGTAAAACGCCTGTTCCGGTCGGTGTGCCGAAGACCGGTTTCATGATTGAGTCCATGGTCACCGCGACTACGCATAATATCGATCGCCTTATATCCGGTAAAAAACCGAACGCCCAAGGCACATGGAATGCTGTTTGCCTTGCCGACTTCGGTGACTCGGGTATTGCCTTTGTGGCACAACCGCAAATACCGCCGCGCAACGTAAACTGGTCATCCGCCGGCAAGTGGGTCCACGCGGCCAAAATAGGTTTCGAGAAGTATTTCCTGCACAAAATCCGGGCGGGGAAATCGGAGACCTCTTACGAAAGACTGGCCCTGCATCTTTTAGGTATCGAAAAGTTGAAGGCTATTGAAGTCTCGCCAGACGATACTAATTAATTCACAGATAAGAATTTGAATGTTTATCAACCTAAGGAAATGAAAAATGACACTTGATCGCGCTGTACTGGCTTTTGCCGGCGTAATGGTCCTCTTGTCTCTGGTGTTGACCTATTGGGTATCACCGCTCTTTGTCTGGTTTACAGCCTTCATCGGCCTGAACCTGTTGCAGTCCGCGTTTACCGGGTTTTGCCCTGCCGCAATGATCTTCAGGAAGCTTGGATTCAAGCCCGGACAGGCATTTTAAAAGGTTCCACCGAACCCTTTAGAAGCAGATTTACTAATACCGGCAGAGAGGTCGCAAGGCCTCTCTGTTCGTTTTTATGGTGCTTTGATTCTAAAAAATATAATTAAACATTATACTTGATCGTCAATCTTAAACTATTTCCGTGTTCACTTAAGCGAATTAAAAACATTGATAATTGGCAGTTGGTCCAAGTCGTCCTTCAATCGGACCTGTATCCGTTCGGGTTCCCCGATTGCCATTCCCAGGAACTTTCGCACATGTCTTTCAGGGAATGCTTGGCCTGCCAGTTCAGCATTTTTCTTGCCTTGGCCGGATCTGCGATCGACGCGGCTATGTCACCGGCGCGGCGCGGCCCAAATGAATAGGGTATCTCGCGTCCTGAAGCCGCTTCGAACGCTTTGACCACTTCCAGTACCGTGGCGCCTTTCCCTGTTCCGATATTAAAGGCGTCGACCCCTCTGTTTTTCGCAACGTAATCGACGGCGGCAACGTGTGCTCGGGCAAGATCCACGACGTGGATGTAATCGCGCAAGCCCGTGCCGTCAGGCGTGTCGTAGTCGTTCCCGAAAACCTGCAGTTTCGAACGACGCCCAACCGCCACCTGCGAGACAAAGGGCATGAGGTTGTTCGGGATATCGTCCGGGTCCTCGCCTATACGCCCCGAAGAATGCGCGCCGACGGGGTTGAAATAGCGTAGCAGAACAACGGAATTCCGGTCGTTGGAATGTGCCCAGTCCTTGAGTATTTCCTCGACGAAATATTTGGTGCGGCCGTAAGGGTTCGTCGGCGCGCATGGATGATCTTCGTCGTATGGAAGGTAAACAGGCTCCCCGTAAACCGTTGCGGACGACGAAAACACGATCCTGTCGCATCCCGACGCCTCCATCGCCTTGAGAAGCGCAATAGTCCCCTGAACATTGTGCTCGTAATATTTAAGCGGAACGGCAGCGGATTCTCCCACGGCCTTGAGGCCGGCGAAATGTATGACTGCCTCCGGCTTGAAATCCTCGAAAACATTATTCAGGGCTCGCTCATCGCAGACGTCGGCGGCAACCTTAACGAAATTGCTGTTTGTCAGTTTTGCCACGCGTTCCAGTGCTACAGGCGAACTGTTGGAATAATTGTCGATTACACAGACGTCGTGTTTTTCGCCCAGAATTTCCAACAATGTGTGGCTACCGATGTATCCGGCTCCACCGGTAATAAGAATGCGCATTGTTTTCCGAGCCTTATCGTCTGTGGTTACTGTCGCCGCAAAAT
>JAHEFH010000050.1 GCA_024640245.1 Paracoccaceae bacterium
GGCTTTCGGCGCTAAACGCACTCAAACTTCATTGAAATGGCGCGCGTCGATTCGGTATGCGCGCTGTTTTGTTTTTGGCTGTGGGCGCATAAGTGTCTGAAAATAAAAGAATAATTGCAGAGTTCTGCAATATGTTGAGGTAACGCGCAGTATGGCAAAACGTTGGTATTCGGTGAGCGTACTCTCGAATTACGAGAAAAAAATCGCAGAACAAATCCGTGAAGCAGCCGAGCAGGAAGGTCTGCAGGACGAAATCGATCAGGTTTTGGTCCCGACCGAAGAAGTGATCGAGGTGCGTCGCGGCAAGAAAGTGACGACAGAGCGCCGCTTCATGCCGGGCTATGTACTGGTCCATATGGAGATGTCGGAAAAGGGCTATCACCTGATCAACAGCATCAATCGCGTGACCGGATTTCTGGGTCAGTCCGGCAAGCCGATGCCGATGCGCGACGCCGAGGTGAATTTCATCCTCAATCAGGTCGAGGAAGGGGCGGAAAGCCCACGTTCCCTGATTGTGTTCGAAATCGGCGAGCAAGTGAATGTAACCGACGGCCCGTTCGAAGGCTTCACCGGCATGGTCGAGGAAGTGGACGAGGACAACAACCGTCTGAAAGTTACCGTATCGATTTTTGGCCGGGCAACCCCGGTCGAACTGGAATTCACCCAGGTCTCGAAGCCGACCTGATGTGAGTGTGCATGTGGGAGGCGAGGGTCGCGCGCGATCCGGACCGGACCACGCCAAACATGATCCAAGGGGACGCGCCCTGAGGATCGGAGCTAATAGGAGGCCGTAATGGCTAAAAAAGTCGCTGGCACAATGAAACTGCAGGTTCCTGCAGGCAAAGCCAACCCATCCCCGCCCGTGGGTCCTGCCCTGGGTCAACGTGGTCTGAACATCATGGAATTCTGCAAGGCGTTCAACGCCAAGACGCAGGAGATGGAGGTTGGTGCGCCTTGCCCGACCGTGATCACGTACTACGTGGACAAATCTTTCACCATGGAAATCAAGACGCCTCCGGCTTCTTATTACCTGAAGAAGGCTGCCAAGCTGAAGTCCGGCGCGAAAACGCCGAGCCGCGAAATCGTCGGTACCGTGACCACCAAACAGGTCCGCGAAATCGCCGAAGCCAAAATGAAGGATCTGAACGCGACCGACATCGACGGTGCCATGAAGATCATCGCGGGTTCTGCCCGGTCTATGGGAATTGAGGTGAAGTAATGGCAAAGCATGGTAAAAGAACAACCGCCGCACGCGCAGCATTCGCCGGTAAAGCCAACGTGTCCGTTGAAGAGGCGATCGCGCTGGTTAAGGGCAACGCAAACTCGAAATTCGACGAAACCATCGATATCGCGCTGAACCTCGGCGTCGACCCGCGTCACGCCGACCAGATGGTCCGCGGCGTCGTTTCGTTGCCGAACGGCACGGGCAAGACAATGCGCGTTGCTGTTTTCGCACGCGGTGCAAAAGCTGATGAGGCAACTGCTGCAGGAGCCGATATCGTTGGCGCCGAAGACCTGATGGAAGCCATCCAGGGCGGCAAGATCGATTTCGACCGCTGCATCGCCACACCGGACATGATGCCGATCGTCGGTCGTCTGGGCAAGGTGCTTGGCCCACGTAACCTGATGCCGAACCCGAAGGTTGGCACGGTGACCATGGATGTCACGGAGGCCGTAGCGGCAGCCAAGGGCGGCCAGGTGCAGTTCAAGGCCGAGAAAGCCGGCGTTGTCCATGCCGGTATCGGCAAAGCATCGTTCAGCGAGGCCCAATTGGTGGAAAACCTGAAAGCTTTTGTTGGCGCGGTCCAGAAGGCCAAACCGACAGGCGCCAAAGGCACCTACATGAAAGCGATCAACCTGAGCTCGACAATGGGCCCCGGTGTGACGGTCGATGTCGCGAAAGCGCTCGCCGAATAAGGAATTTCGCGCCTCGGGCAACCGGGGCGCGGGCAGGGCCGGTGCAAGCCGGTCCGAAACTGTCCGAGACGGTGGGAGCTTTTCACGAGCTTAATATCCTGCCTGAGATGGGGAACGAACAGATTTTTCGAAGGTCATCAGACCCTCGGGCGATTTTGGGAAGGACCCGGAACGGACCTTAACTGCCGGTGGCGCAATCCACCGGTGAAATTGAGCCGGAGGGCGCAAGCCTTCCAAAATTTGGAGCATAACTGTGGATAGAGCCCAAAAAGAAGCAGTGGTCGAGGAACTCGGTCAGATCTTCAAGGACTCTGGTGTTGTTGTGGTGTCTCACTACACAGGCCTTACAGTTGCAGAAATGCAGGACTTCCGGGCGCGCATGCGTGCGGCTGGCGGTTCTGTGCGTGTTGCCAAGAACAGGCTCGCCAAAATCGCTCTTGAGGGCGCCCCCTGCGCAAGCATCGGGGACCTGCTTTCAGGAATGACAGTTCTTTCTTACTCTGAAGACCCGGTCGCGGCGGCGAAAGTCACCGAGGATTTTGCCAAGGATAACGCCAAGCTGGTGATCCTTGGGGGTGCGATGGGTGAGAATGCATTGGATCGTGCCGGCGTTACCGCTGTGTCCAAGATGCCTTCCCGCGACGAGCTTATTGCCTCGATCGTCGGTTGCATCGCGGCTCCTGCGGCGAACCTCGCCAGCGCAATTGGCGCACCTGCCTCGAACATCGCGGGTATCCTCGCGACGATCGAAGAGAAGGCAGCTTAACGTAACTTGCAATGTAGGGTGTGTGTTTGATCATCGAACCGCACTGGAAACAGAAAAACTGAAACGGAACATATCAAATGGCTGATATCAAAAAACTTGCTGAAGAGATCGTTGGTCTGACCCTTCTCGAAGCACAAGAACTGAAAACACTTCTGAAAGACGAGTATGGCATCGAGCCTGCTGCCGGTGGCGCCGTAATGGTTGCCGGTCCTGCGGCCGCTGCTGAAGCAGAAGAAGAAAAAGACGAATTCGACGTCATTCTGAAATCTGCTGGTGACAAGAAAATCAACGTCATCAAAGAAGTTCGCGCACTGACAGGCCTGGGCCTCAAAGAAGCGAAAGACCTTGTTGAAGCCGGCGGCAAAGCTGTCAAAGAAGGCGTCAGCAAAGCAGAAGCTGAAGAAGTTAAGAAGAAACTTGAAGAAGCTGGCGCTGAAGTCGAGCTCAAGTAATTTTTCCGGACCCCGGTCCGGAGTGCAAAATATCAAGGCTGGACCCGAGAAATCGGGTTCAGCCAATCCTGTCTTTCCAGAGGCCCTGAAACGGACCTCTTGATAGGCGGGGTTGATGGTTCGGGAGCGAGAGCAAGGGTATTCTCGCAGGAATAGAACCTAGACCCGTTATGTGGCTTTGTCCTGTCGGCGCCCAACGTCAGGTCAGAGTGGACACAAAAAAAGGTGAAGACGAGCATGGCTCAGACGCATTCAGGTCAAAAACGCATCCGTAAACATTTCGGCAAAATCCGTGAAGTACTGGATATGCCGAACCTTATCGAAGTTCAAAAGAGTTCGTACGATCTGTTTTTGAAATCCGGTGAGAAATCCGTGCCGACCGACGGTGATGGTATCCAAGGTGTATTCCAGTCGGTATTCCCGATCAAGGATTTCAACGAGACATCGGTTCTGGAATTCGTGAAATACGAATTGGAAAAACCGAAGTACGACGTCGAGGAATGTCAGCAACGCGACATGACCTACAGCGCGCCGTTGAAGGTGACGCTACGCTTGATCGTATTCGATGTGGACGAAGTGACCGGTGCGCGTTCCGTCAAGGACATCAAGGAGCAGGACGTGTTCATGGGCGATATGCCCCTGATGACCGAAAACGGCACCTTTGTCGTGAACGGCACGGAACGCGTGATCGTATCCCAGATGCACCGCAGCCCGGGCGTTTTCTTCGACCATGACCGCGGCAAGACCCACTCTTCGGGCAAGCTGCTGTTCGCGTCGCGGATCATCCCTTATCGCGGCTCGTGGCTGGATTTCGAATTTGACGCCAAGGATATGGTTTTTGCCCGTATCGACCGTCGCCGGAAACTGCCGGTCACCACGCTGCTCTATGCGCTGGGACTGGACCAGCAGGCGATTTGTGATGCCTACTACAGCACTGTCGATTTCCGTCTGGACAAGAAGAAGAACGGTTGGGCGACCAAATTCTTCCCGGACCGTATCCGCGGCACAAAACCGGTCAATGATATCATCGATGCCAAAACCGGCGAAATCATTGCCGAGGCTGGCAAGAAAATCACTCCGCGCACAGTCAAGAGACTGATCGAAGAGGGCAAGGTCAAAGAGATTCTGGTGCCTTTCCAGAACATCATCGGCCGTTTTGCCGCCAAGGACATCATCAACGAGAGCACCGGCGAGATCTGGGTCGAGGCCGGCGACGAGTTGACCTGGGACCTGAACAAGGACGGCGACGTGACCGGCGGGACGCTGAAAACCCTGATGGACAACGGTGTCACCGATATTCCGACACTGGACATCGATAACATCAACGTGGGTGCCTATATCCGCAACACGATGGCCGCCGACAAGAACCTTAACCGCGACACCGCGCTGACCGATATTTACCGCGTCATGCGTCCGGGCGAGCCGCCGACCGTCGAGGCGGCATCGGCCCTGTTCGACACCCTGTTCTTCGATAGCGAGCGCTATGATCTGTCCGCTGTCGGCCGTGTGAAAATGAACATGCGTCTGCAACTGGATGCCGAAGACACCGTACGGACGCTGCGCAAGGAAGACATCATTGCTGTCGTCAAGGCGCTGGTCGAACTGCGCGACGGCAAGGGCGACATCGACGATATCGATCACCTCGGCAACCGCCGGGTCCGGTCTGTTGGCGAGTTGATGGAAAACCAGTACCGCGTCGGTCTGCTGCGCATGGAGCGCGCGATCAAGGAGCGCATGTCCTCGGTCGAGATCGACACGATCATGCCTCAGGACCTGATCAACGCCAAGCCGGCCGCCGCCGCCGTGCGCGAGTTCTTCGGTTCCAGCCAGTTGTCGCAGTTCATGGACCAGACCAACCCGCTGTCCGAAGTGACGCACAAGCGCCGCCTGTCGGCGCTTGGACCGGGCGGTTTGACCCGCGAACGTGCCGGCTTTGAAGTGCGCGACGTTCACCCGACCCACTATGGCCGGATGTGTCCGATCGAAACGCCGGAAGGCCCGAACATCGGCCTGATCAACTCTCTGGCGTCCTTCGCGCGCGTGAACAAGTACGGTTTCATCGAAACCCCGTACCGCCGCGTCGACGACGGCAAGGTTACCGACCATGTCCAATACATGTCGGCGACGGAAGAGATGCGCTATACAGTGGCCCAGGCGAACGCGACGCTGAACGAAGAAGGCAAGTTCCTGAACGAGCTGGTGTCGACCCGCAAGGGCGGCGAATTCATGCTGAACGCGCCGGACAACATCGACTATATCGACGTTTCGCCGAAGCAGTTGGTGTCTGTTGCGGCCTCTCTGATTCCTTTCCTGGAAAACGACGACGCCAACCGCGCTTTGATGGGCTCGAACATGCAACGTCAGGCCGTGCCGCTGGTGAAAGCCGAGGCGCCGTTTGTCGGGACCGGTATCGAGGAAGTTGTGGCCCGCGATTCGGGTGCAGCGATCACGGCGCGCCGCGCCGGTGTCATCGACCAGGTCGATGCCATGCGTATCGTTGTGCGCGTGACCGAGGACCTGCAACCGGGCGATCCGGGCGTGGACATCTATCGTCTTCGGAAGTTCCAGCGGTCGAACCAGAACACCTGTATCAACCAGCGTCCGCTGGTCAAGGTGGGTGACGATGTGGGCAAGGGCGAGTTCATCGCCGATGGTCCGTCGACCGATCTGGGCGAACTGGCCCTTGGCAAGAACGTGCTCGTCGCGTTCATGCCGTGGAACGGTTACAACTACGAGGACTCGATCCTGATTTCCGAGCGGATCGTGAAAGACGACGTTTTCACATCGATCCACATCGAGGAATTCGAGGTCGCGGCACGCGATACGAAACTGGGGCCAGAGGAAATCACCCGTGATATTCCGAACGTAGGCGAAGAAGCCCTGCGCAATCTGGACGAAGCCGGCATCGTGTATATCGGGGCCGAGGTTGGTCCTGCCGATATTCTGGTGGGTAAAATCACGCCGAAAGGCGAGAGCCCGATGACGCCGGAAGAAAAACTGCTGCGCGCCATCTTTGGCGAAAAAGCCTCCGATGTTCGTGACACTTCTCTGCGTCTGCCGCCAGGTGACTATGGCACAGTTGTCGAGGTCCGTGTGTTCAACCGCCATGGCATCGAGAAAGACGAGCGCGCGCTGCAGATCGAGCGCGAGGAAGTCGAGCGTCTGGCCCGTGACCGGGACGACGAGCTGCTGATCCTCGACCGCAACATCTATTCGCGTCTGTCGACAATGATTCTCGGCAAGAAAGCCGTCAAAGGTCCGAAAGGCGTCAAAGCCGGGTCCACCATCGACGAAGCCCTGCTGGAATCGCTGAGCCGCGGCCAGTGGTGGCAGCTGGCGCTGGAAGACGACAAGGATGCCGAGTCGGTCGAGAAACTGCACGCGCAGTACGAGTCGCAGAAACGCACTCTGGACGCGCGCTTCGAAGACAAGGTCGAGAAAGTCCGTCGCGGCGACGATCTGCCTCCGGGCGTGATGAAAATGGTCAAGGTGTTTATCGCGGTGAAGCGCAAGCTGCAGCCGGGTGACAAAATGGCCGGTCGTCACGGCAACAAAGGTGTGATCTCGAAGGTTGTGCCAGAGGAAGACATGCCGTTCCTTGCGGACGGTACACCGGTCGACTTCGTTCTGAACCCGCTGGGCGTTCCCAGCCGGATGAACGTAGGCCAGATCCTCGAAACGCACATGGGCTGGGCCGCGCGCGGTCTGGGTCTGCACATCGACGAAGCGCTGAAGGAATACCGCCGGTCCGGCGATATGACTCCGGTTCAGGAAGCGATGCGCATCGCCTATGGCGACGAGGTTTACGACGCCGCGCTTAAAGACATGGCATCGACCAAGTTCCTGGAAGCCGCCGACAACGTGGCCCGTGGTGTGCCGATCGCAACGCCGGTGTTTGACGGCGCGAAAGAGGCTGACGTCAACGACGCGCTGGTGCGCGCCGGTTTCGACACCTCCGGCCAGTCGGTTGTTTACGACGGTCGTACCGGCGAGCAGTTTGCCCGTCCGGTCACGGTCGGCGTCAAATACCTGCTGAAACTGCACCACCTCGTGGACGATAAGATCCACGCCCGTTCGACCGGTCCATACTCGCTTGTCACACAGCAGCCGCTGGGTGGTAAGGCGCAGTTCGGTGGTCAGCGCTTCGGTGAGATGGAGGTCTGGGCTCTGGAAGCATACGGCGCCGCCTACACCCTGCAGGAAATGCTGACGGTGAAGTCGGACGACGTGGCAGGCCGGACCAAGGTCTATGAGGCTATCGTCAAAGGCGAAGACAATTTCGAGGCCGGTATTCCGGAATCGTTCAACGTTCTCGTCAAGGAAATCCGCTCGCTGGGTCTGAACGTCCAGCTGCTGGATCAGGACACCGAATAAGGCGCCCGCGCCTTATTCGTTCAAGGAAATCGAGATTAGGATCAAGAAATGAACCAGGAAATCACGAACAACCCGTTTAACCCTGTCCAGCCGCCGAAGACATTCGACGAAATCCGCATCTCTCTGGCGTCGCCGGAGCGGATCCTGAGCTGGTCTTTCGGGGAAATCAAAAAACCGGAAACCATCAACTACCGGACCTTCAAGCCAGAGCGGGACGGCCTGTTCTGTGCGCGTATCTTTGGCCCGATCAAGGATTACGAATGTCTGTGCGGCAAGTACAAGCGCATGAAGTACCGCGGCGTCGTCTGCGAGAAGTGCGGCGTTGAAGTTACGCTGCAAAAAGTGCGTCGCGAGCGTATGGGACACATCGAACTGGCCGCGCCTGTCGCGCATATCTGGTTCCTGAAATCCCTGCCATCCCGTATCGGCCTGATGCTGGACATGACCCTGCGCGAGCTGGAGCGTGTTCTGTATTTTGAACAATACGTCGTTATCGAACCGGGTCTTACCGACCTGAACTACGGTCAGATGATGTCCGAGGAAGAATTCCTCGACGCGCAGGACACCTATGGCGAGGATGCCTTCAACGCCGGTATCGGTGCCGAAGCGATCCGCGACATGCTGGCCAATATCGACCTCGAGGCCGAAGCCGAACAGCTGCGCGCCGATCTGGCCGAAGCCACCGGTGAACTGAAACCTAAAAAGATCATCAAGCGTCTGAAAGTTGTCGAGAACTTCATCGAATCCGGCAACCGTCCGGAGTGGATGGTCCTTACCGTGATCCCCGTGATCCCGCCCGAGCTGCGCCCGCTGGTGCCGCTGGACGGCGGTCGTTTTGCGACCTCGGACCTGAACGACCTCTACCGTCGCGTGATCAACCGGAACAACCGTCTGAAACGCCTGATCGAACTGCGTGCGCCCGATATCATCGTGCGCAACGAAAAGCGGATGCTGCAGGAATCTGTGGATGCGCTGTTCGACAACGGTCGCCGCGGTCGCGTGATCACAGGCGCCAACAAGCGCCCGCTGAAATCGCTGTCCGACATGTTGAAAGGCAAACAGGGCCGTTTCCGGCAGAACCTTCTGGGTAAACGCGTCGACTTCTCGGGCCGTTCGGTTATCGTGACCGGTCCGGAACTGAAGCTGCACCAGTGTGGTCTGCCGAAGAAAATGGCGCTGGAGCTGTTCAAGCCGTTTATCTATTCGCGGCTGGAGGCCAAGGGCCTGTCGGCAACCGTGAAACAGGCGAAAAAGATCGTCGAGAAAGAGCGTCCCGAGGTCTGGGATATTCTGGACGAGGTCATCCGCGAGCACCCGGTTCTGCTGAACCGTGCACCGACGCTGCACCGTCTGGGCATCCAGGCGTTCGAACCGATCCTGATCGAGGGTAAAGCCATCCAGCTGCACCCGCTGGTCTGTTCCGCGTTCAACGCCGACTTCGACGGCGACCAGATGGCGGTTCACGTTCCTCTGAGCCTCGAAGCTCAGCTGGAAGCCCGCGTTCTGATGATGTCGACGAACAACGTTCTGTCGCCTGCTAACGGTAAGCCGATCATCGTTCCGTCGCAGGATATGATCCTCGGATTGTACTACATCTCGATGGAGCGCAAAGGCATGCCGGGCGAAGGCATGGTGTTCGCGTCTCCTGAAGAGGTTGAACATGCGCTGGGCAACGGCATCGTGCACCTTCACAGCAAGATCACCTGCCGTCTGGATCAGGTCGACGAGGAAGGCCAGATCGTTTCGTCCCGTTTCGAAACGACACCCGGCCGTGTTCGACTGGGTTCCATGCTGCCGCTAAACGCGAAGGCGCCGTTCGAACTGGTCAACCGCCTGTTGCGGAAGAAAGAGGTCGGCGAGGTCATCGACACCGTCTACCGTTATTGCGGCCAGAAAGAGAGCGTCATCTTTTGTGACCAGATCATGGGCCTCGGTTTCCGTGAAGCGTTCAAGGCGGGCATTTCGTTCGGCAAGGACGATATGGTCATTCCGGACTCGAAATGGACGCTGGTCAACGAAACACGCGATCAGGTCAAGGAATTCGAACAACAGTATCTGGACGGCCTGATTACACAGGGCGAAAAGTACAACAAAGTTGTCGATGCCTGGTCCAAGTCCTCGGACGCGGTCGCGGATGCGATGATGGCGGAAATTTCTTCTGTCAAAGTGGACGATGCCGGAGCCGAGATGGAGCCGAACAGCGTTTACATGATGGCGCACTCCGGTGCCCGTGGTTCCCCTGCGCAGATGAAACAGCTGGGCGGGATGCGCGGACTGATGGCCAAGCCGAACGGCGAGATCATCGAAACGCCGATTATCTCGAACTTCAAGGAAGGCCTGACAGTGCTGGAGTACTTCAACTCCACCCACGGTGCCCGTAAGGGTCTGGCCGATACCGCGCTGAAAACCGCGAACTCCGGTTACCTGACACGTCGTCTGGTTGACGTCGCGCAGGACTGTATCGTTCGTCAGCACGACTGCGGTACCGAGCGTTCGATCACGGCAGCCGCCGCGATCAACGACGGCGAGGTTGTTGCCTCTCTGTCCGAACGTCTGCTCGGCCGTGTCGTTGCCGAGGATGTGATCCATCCGGCAACGAAGGAAGTTCTGGCCGTCCGTGGCGATATGATCGACGAGCGGGCTGCGGATACGATCGAGGCGGCCGGCGTTGCCACCGTCCAGATGCGCTCTCCGCTGACTTGCGAGGCAGAGGACGGTATCTGCGCAACCTGCTACGGCCGCGATCTGGCGCGTGGTACGATGGTCAACCCCGGCGAAGCCGTGGGCATCATCGCGGCACAGTCGATCGGCGAACCCGGCACACAGCTGACGATGCGGACTTTCCACATCGGCGGTATTGCCCAAGGTGGACAGCAGTCCTTCCAGGATGCGTCGCAGGCCGGCAAGGTCGAGATTCGCAATGCCAACATCCTGCTGAACCGTGACAAAGAACAGATCGTCATGGGCCGGAACGTTGAGTTGGTGATCATCGACGAAAATGGTGTCGAACGGGCTTCTCACAAGATGTCCTACGGTACCAAACTGCTGGTCAAGGACGGTGCCAAGGTCAAGCGCGGCGACAAGCTGTACGAATGGGACCCTTACACCCTGCCGATCATCGCCGAGAAATCGGGTGTCGCCAAGTTTGTCGATCTGACATCGGGCATTTCGGTGCGCGACGAGACCGACGATGCTACCGGCATCAGCCAGAAGATCGTGACCGACTGGCGCGCCGCGCCGAAAGGCAACGAGTTGAAGCCGGAGATTCTGGTTCTCGACCCGAAGACCGGCGAAGCGGTCCTGCTGGACAGCGGCAACCCCGAGGTTCACGCGATGTCTGTCGATGCGATTCTTTCGGTCGAGGACGGTCAGGAAGTTATGGCCGGCGACGTTCTGGCGCGTATCCCGCGCGAGGGCGCCAAGACCAAGGACATCACCGGCGGTCTGCCGCGGGTGGCGGAATTGTTCGAGGCACGTCGTCCGAAAGACCATGCGATCATCGCCGAAATCGATGGTTACGTGCGCTTTGGCCGCGACTACAAGAACAAGCGTCGCATCACCATCGAGTCCGCTGAGGACGAAGATGTAAAGGTCGAGTACATGGTGCCCAAGGGCAAGCACATTCCGGTTCAGGAAGGTGACTTCATCCAGAAGGGCGAATACATCATGGACGGCAATCCGGCGCCGCATGACATCCTGAACATCATGGGTGTCGAGGCTCTGGCCGACTATATGATCGACGAAGTTCAGGACGTTTACCGTCTGCAAGGCGTGAAGATCAACGACAAGCATATCGAAGTGATCGTGCGCCAGATGCTGCAGAAATGGGAAATCTCCGACAGCGGCGGCACAACCCTGCTGAAGGGCGAACAGGTCGACAAGGTCGAGTTTGACGAAATGAACGAGAAGGCGCTTGCCAAAGGTCTGGAACCGGCCAAAGGCGGCCCGATCCTGCTGGGCATCACCAAAGCGTCCCTGCAGACACGTTCGTTCATCTCTGCCGCGTCCTTCCAGGAAACCACCCGGGTTCTGACCGAGGCGGCGACCAAGGGCAAACGCGACAAGCTGATCGGCCTGAAGGAAAACGTCATTGTCGGACGTCTGATCCCTGCCGGTACCGGCGGTGCGACCCACGATATCAAGAAGATCGCGCATGACCGCGACACCAAGATCATCGAGGAAAATCGCGCAGCGTCGGAAGCCGCGGCAGCGCTCATGGCGCCCGAAGCCGAAGAACTGGATCCAAGTTCCGTCTTCGAGGATACAGGCGACGTCATGGGTGAGGATATGGGCGTCGACTTCGGCTCCAACGGGGACGACAGCGAACAGCCGATCTGATTCGAGACGGTTACGTGAATAGAAAAGGCCCCGCCACCCGGCGGGGCCTTTTTGCTTTTGGCAACCCAGGCTTTGCGACTTCAAGGCGTCACAAGTATTCCGCCAATTTCTCGCAAGCCGGGTTGGAGTCCGGACCGTCGAGTTGAAGCCGGATACGGTTCCAAAAAAATTTGGCCCGGACTCCTCTCCGGCGGCTCGATCCGGGCGGAGGGATCGAAGGGAGCCCGCAATGTGGACGGATATGCGCTCGACTGTCATTTTTCGCTAGCGGGGGCAGTCCCCAAGGACGGGCCAACGGCCTGGCCGACGTTGACTCAGATCAACGATTTCGGGTGTAGCCTTGCTATGCTTGAGATTGAGCGGACGAGAGGGCTATGCATGAGGGTATTCCCTATTTTCAGCATTTTGTTGCTGATTTCGAATAGCGCCGCCGCGACCGTAGCGGTCGACGTCGATGTCTCGGACTCGCGCGCCTGCGTACTTTACGATGATGGCGCAGTCTTTTGCTGGGGAGACCCGCTAAGTGAAGACGTGCCGCCGTTCACGGCGGAAAAGGTCGATGGACTGCCGCCGGCGAAGTCTATTGCAGTCGGCAGGTTCGGCGCCTGTGCCATTGACGGCACCGGCGGCCTATGGTGCTGGGGCATTGATCTACAGAGAACCCTCCGAAACGAAAAGCTGGTCCACTCGACGTCCCCGTTCAAAGTGGAAGGCGTTCCGGAGGTCAAAGAGGTCGATCTGGGTTTTGTCCATATGTGCGTACTTTCGCACGCTGGCCAGGTCTGGTGTTGGGGACAGAACCCCTGTGGCGAGATCGGTTGCGGCGACAAGGAACCACACGCAGACCCGACTAGGGTGCCATCTGTCTATGCCGCGAAATCCTTGTCGACGGGTATAAACAACACGTGCGTGGTTTACGGCATCAATGAGCTTTCTTGTTGGGGATCGGACAATCCCACCCAGGAAGGCAATCCGTTCATCTATGAAACAACCGAGCCGGTACAACTCAGCATCAACTTCTTCGGCGCGATGAAATCCGTAGCCAACGGCCGCAATTTCGCATGCGGCATCCGCACATCCGGCGAGGTGACCTGCTGGGGATCGAACATCATGGGTCAGCTCGGAACAGTTGAACCCCGCCTTCGTGAGGGTTGGGTTGGAATTGGCGAAGTCGACGGCATCACGGATGCGCGCGATCTGGATGCCAGCTATTTCAACGCATGTGCCGTGGACAAAGGTCGGGTGGTCTGCTGGGGCGCACCGCTTTTCCCTGGTCTTGCTGAAGAGAGCATGTCCCAGCCGCCGACCGCGATCCCGGTCATCAGGAATGCGACGCGCGTTGCGTTGGGAACCCTGTTCGGATGCGCGATTGACGATGGACGGGTGGTCTGTTGGGGTGAGGAGGAGGTTGAAGGAATGCCTGTGATCGAGGGCATGCGCCGCGATAAGCCGGTCGCTGTGCCGGGTTTGCCATGACCGCCCGCGTCGGACTCAAGGCTGCTGCGGTCGTCGCTCTGGTATTTGGTGTATTGACCGTCTTTGCCGGAGGTGCCGCGCTGTTCGGCGGCGACAGGACGAGCGAAATAGTCGGAAATGCAGTGCCTTTCGTTCTTTGGTTCAACTTCCTGGCGGGCTTTGCGTATGTGGCGGCGGGCGCCGGACTTTTGCTCCGCCGCCGCTGGGCGCTCTGGTTGTCCTTTGCCATCGTTACCGGAACAGTGCTGGTCGCGATCTTTTTCGGTGTTCATATCTTGCGCGGCGGATTGTTCGAAATCCGGACCGTCGGAGCCTTGTTCTTCCGCGCGGGTGTCTGGGCTGCAATAACAATCGTGGCGGCGCGTGACCACGGGCGGTGAACCATTTCCAACCGGATCCGGCCCGTCGTCAGAGGAAATCACCCGTCGGGGCATGATGAAATACATTGATCCTGGTCAATACATGCCGCGAACGGTTGGGCTACTTTACTTGCCATTATGGATACACTTGTTTCAACGGAATGGCTCCAGAGCCATATTGATGACAAAGACCTTGTCGTTCTCGATTGTTCGGTCCGCACGGAGCAGGACGAAAGCGGAATGAGGAATGTAAGCGGTCTTGAAGATTATGATCGGGGCCATATTCCGACTGCCGGCTTTGCCGATCTCAAGGGCAACTTGTGCGACAACAGCAGTTCGGTGGAGTTCGCGGTTCCAAGCCCTGAAAACTTCTGCAAAGCAATGGCCGAACTGGGGGTCGGGGATACATCCCGGGTCGTGCTCTACGACAACACGCTCTCGGCATGGGCTGCCAGAGTATGGTGGATGTTGCGATGGGCCGGTTTCGACAGGGCGGCAATTCTCGACGGGGGGATGAAGGCATGGATGGCAGAAGGGCGGTCGCTTTCCAAAAGCCCCGCGAACCGTGCCGTGAAACGCCTTACCCCGCATCCGCGGCCCGAATTGATCGCGGACCGGGACGAGGTTTTGCGATCGATCGATAATCCGGCCGTAAATCTGATCGACACGATGCCGCCCGAAAGCTTCCGTGGGGAAATGCAGGTATACGACCGTCCCGGACATATTCCGACCGCCAGAAACATCTCCGGAATGAGTCTGCTTGACGAGGCCGGTTGCTATCGCAAGAACTCCGATCTCGAATCCCTGTACACGGTCAATCGAAACACTCGCGCCATCACATATTGCGGCGGCGGGATATTGGCCTCATCCAGCGCGTTTATCATGCACCGTCTGGGATTCCGCGATGTCGCCGTATATACAGCGTCACTTCAGGAATGGGCCGCCGATCCCGCGAATCCCATGACCGTCGACCCGAATGCGTAGGTTTTCCTATTCTTTTGCACCCCTCGGGATGCGTCGCAATCCGGCGTGAAAACGAAATATCGGCGGGTTGGCGTACTGTTGGACCCGCATTGACCGGAAAAAGCCCTGCGGCTGTTGACACGCCCCGCGACTCCCCGTATATGCGCGGAACCTGAAGGAAACGCAGCCGTTTCTTTCATACAAAGCCACAATTTGGCGGTCACGATCCAGGCGCAAGTCTCGATCCTCTGGAATTTCACCGCAGCGGCCTTCGTTAGACGAAAGGCCGACGCGGTTTCGGTGCATGTTGGAAACGACATGTGCCTAGTCGAGTTTGAAACGGGTAATACGGGGACGTCCGAATGCCAACGATCCAACAGCTGATCCGCAAGCCGCGGCAGCCAAAAGTAAAGCGCCAGAAGTCGCAACACCTGCAGGCCTGTCCTCAGAAACGCGGCGTGTGCACACGTGTTTATACAACGACACCGAAGAAGCCTAACTCCGCTATGCGGAAAGTGGCCAAGGTTCGCCTGACCAACGGGTTCGAGGTTATCTCGTACATCCCGGGTGAGAGCCACAACCTTCAGGAGCACTCTGTTGTCCTGATCCGCGGCGGTCGTGTAAAAGACCTTCCCGGCGTGCGTTACCACATCCTGCGCGGTGTTCTGGATACCCAGGGCGTCAAAGACCGTAAGCAGCGTCGTTCGAAATACGGCGCGAAGAAACCGAAATAAGGAGAGGCAGCCATGTCACGTCGCCATAGTGCTGAAAAACGCGAAGTTCTGCCCGACGCCAAGTTCGGTGACCGCGTTCTGACCAAGTTCATGAACAACCTGATGCTGGACGGCAAGAAATCTGTCGCCGAAAACATCGTCTACGGTGCGCTGGAGCGCGTCGAAGCCAAGATCAAGCGGGCACCGGTCGAAGTGTTCCACGAAGCTCTGGACAACATCAAGCCATCCGTCGAGGTTCGCTCCCGCCGTGTTGGTGGTGCCACCTACCAGGTGCCTGTTGAGGTTCGCCCCGAGCGCCGCGAAGCCCTTGCTATCCGCTGGCTGATCAAGGCGTCGCGCACGCGCAACGAACACACAATGCAAGAACGTCTCGCCGGCGAACTGATGGACGCTGTCAACAGCCGCGGTTCTGCCGTGAAGAAACGTGAAGATACCCACAAGATGGCCGATGCGAACAAAGCATTCAGCCATTACCGCTGGTAAAATTGATCAAAGGCTCAGAAAATGGCACGCGACTACCAACTTAAACGCTACCGGAACTTCGGTATCATGGCGCATATCGATGCAGGTAAAACTACCTGTTCGGAGCGTATCCTGTATTACACGGGCAAATCGCACAACATCGGCGAAGTGCACGATGGCGCCGCGACCATGGACTGGATGGAGCAGGAACAAGAGCGTGGCATCACGATCACCTCTGCTGCGACCACGACTTTCTGGCAGCGTCAGGAAGAGCCAACAGCCGAAGGTACTTCCGATACGAAGTACCGGATGAACATCATCGACACCCCGGGCCACGTTGACTTCACGATTGAAGTCGAGCGTTCGCTCGCCGTTCTCGATGGTGCCGTTGCTGTTCTGGACGCCAACGCCGGTGTTGAGCCTCAGACCGAGACAGTTTGGCGTCAGGCTGACCGCTACAAGGTTCCGCGGATCGTCTTCGTCAACAAGATGGATAAGATCGGCGCGGACTTCTTCAACTGCGTGAAAATGATCAAGACCCGCACCGGGGCCACCCCGATGCCGATCCAGATCCCGATCGGTGCTGAAACCGAGCTGGAAGGCATCGTTGACCTGGTCACCATGCAGGAATGGGTCTGGGCCGGCGAAGACCTGGGTGCGACCTGGGAACTGCGTCCTATCCGCGATTCGCTGAAAGACAAGGCCGAAGAGCTGCGCTCCGAGATGATCGAACTGGCCGTCGAGCTGGACGATGATGCGATGGAAGCCTACCTCGATGGCAACGAGCCTGACGTGGACACACTGCGCTCGCTGATCCGCAAGGGTACGATTGCAATGAAATTCGTGCCAATTCTGGCCGGTTCCGCGTTCAAGAACAAAGGCGTTCAGCCTCTGCTCAACGCCGTTGTCGACTATCTGCCCAGCCCGCTGGATGTTGTTGACTACATGGGCTTCAAGCCCGGTGACGAGACAGAAACACGTAACATCCCGCGCCGTGCGGACGATGCCATGGCGTTTTCCGGTCTTGCATTCAAAATCATGAACGACCCGTTTGTCGGCTCGCTGACTTTCACACGGATCTATTCCGGCGTCCTGAAAAAGGGCGACACGATGCTGAACTCTACAAAGGGTAAAAAAGAGCGTGTCGGCCGGATGATGATGATGCACTCGATCAACCGCGAGGAAATCGAAGAAGCATTCGCAGGCGATATTATCGCGCTGGCGGGTCTGAAAGACACGACAACAGGTGATACGCTCTGCTCGCAGGCCGATCCGGTGGTTCTGGAAACGATGACTTTCCCTGATCCCGTGATCGAGATCGCTGTCGAGCCAAAGACCAAAGCCGACCAGGAAAAAATGTCCCAGGGTCTGGCCCGTCTGGCAGCCGAAGATCCATCCTTCCGCGTTGAAACCGACATCGAGTCCGGTCAGACGATCATGAAGGGCATGGGCGAACTTCACCTCGATATTCTGGTGGACCGTCTGAAGCGCGAATTCAAGGTTGAAGCAAACATCGGCGCGCCGCAGGTTGCTTACCGCGAAACCATTTCGCACGAAGCCGAGATCGACTACACCCACAAGAAACAGTCGGGTGGGTCCGGTCAGTTCGCTCGTATCAAGATGATCCTGAAGCCGACAGAGCCAGGCGAAGGCTACTCTTTCGAGTCCAAGATCGTTGGCGGTGCCATTCCGAAGGAATACATCCCGGGCGTTCAAAAAGGTATCGAGAGCGTGATGGACAGCGGCCCGCTGGCAGGCTTCCCGGTCATCGACTTCAAGGTCGAACTGATCGACGGTGGTTACCACGATGTCGACTCGAGCGTCATGGCGTTTGAAATCGCAGGCCGTATGGGTATGCGCGACGGTATGCGCAAAGCCGGTGCGAAGCTTCTGGAACCGATCATGAAGGTCGAAGTTGTCACTCCGGAAGAGTACACCGGCGGCATCATCGGCGACCTGACATCCCGTCGCGGGATGGTTCTGGGGCAGGACACACGCGGTAACGCGATCGCTATCGACGCGAACGTCCCGCTGGCCAACATGTTCGGCTATATCAACACGCTTCGGTCCATGTCTTCCGGTCGCGCGAACTTCACCATGCAGTTCAGCCACTATGAGCCTGTACCGAACAATATCTCTGAAGAAATCCAGGCGAAATTCGCCTGATCTGAAACCACAGGTCAGGCTCCGCCGACCGAATTAACACTGGAGGCCTACGTTATGGCAAAAGCAAAGTTTGATCGTACGAAACCGCATATCAACATTGGCACGATTGGCCACGTTGACCACGGCAAGACGACATTGACGGCAGCGATCACCAAGTTTTTT
>JAHEFH010000169.1:0-3284 GCA_024640245.1 Paracoccaceae bacterium
CCGTCGGCCAGATGTATCCAGCCGTTGGCTTCGGATTCGGCCTTGGCGGTCACAATGCTCTGCTCGTAGTTGCCCTTGGACCGCAAAACGCGGGCGCCTAGCGCGCGGATGCGATCTGCGAATCCTTCGGGTACAGTTTCTGCCAGAACGATCACCGCTTGGGCTCCGAAGACCTTGGCGCCCGCCGCGACCGACAGTCCGTGGTTTCCGGCGCTGGCGGTGATGAAGGTCATATCCTTCGCTAGCGCTTTTGCCTCCGGCCCCGTCGGATCTGAACCGCCGGCGGCATCCGAAATCATTTGCGCCACTGCATAGGCGCCGCCGAGCGCCTTGAAGCTTCCTAGGCGCATGCGCTGTGTTTCATCCTTGACCCAAAGTTGGGCAAGCCCCAGTCTTTTGGCGAGTGTTTCCATATGATGGAGAGGAGTGGGTGTATAGACGGGGCAGGATCCGAGAAAGGCGAGAGGCCGCGCGGCATCTACCCTGAAAAGATAGGGTTTCCTTTGGTCGGTCCGGTGTGCGTTCAGAATCATCATCGTTGCATGATACTGTCAAAGAAATATTCCATGGTGCAACTTCCCGTCAGTTTTTGTTTTTTTTTCTCAATTTCGCAATTAATCTGATGTGACACAGTCAGGCGTGTAAGGCACCAGTGTACCACTATATCGCGCCTATGGTTGGAGCAAGCCATGACCACAGCCAAACGGTTTTCCGAAGCTGATTATCTGGACAGAACGCATAGAATTCAATCCCTTATGGCTGAAACCGGCCTGAGCGTCCTGTTGCTAACCAGCGAACCGGACGTCCGGTACTTCTCCGGCTATCTGACGCGGTTCTGGGAAAGCCCGACGCGTCCGTGGTTCCTGCTGGTGCCTGCCTCGGGCAAGCCTGTCGCCGTTATTCCGGGCATCGGCGCGGAATTGATGGCCGCCACGTGGATCGACGATATCCGGACCTGGCCCGCACCAAGGCCCGAGGATGACGGAGTGGAACTGCTGGCTGATACGTTGCGGGAGCTTTCAGGCCCCGCGGGCAGTATCGGTGTTCCAATGGGGCACGAGACGGCCCTGCGCATGCCGTTGGCGGATTTCGAACGGGTCCGGAAGGCCGTAGCGCCGCGCAAGTTTCTGGATGCGACCGCGATCCTTCGGCGCGTTCAGATGGTGAAGTCCGCGGCCGAAATAGCGCTGATCGAAGAAATCTGCGGCGTCGGCGATCGCGCCTTTGACCGGATCGCACAAACTGTACGGGCGGGAATGCCCTTGTCCGACGTTTTCCGCCAGTTCCAGATCGGCCTTTTGTCCGAAGGCGCGGACTGGGTTCCTTACGTCGCGGGTGGCGCGGGGCAGGGTGGCTATGCCGATGTGATCTCGCCCGCCAGTGCGCGACCGCTGCAAGTTGGCGACCTTCTTATGCTGGATACGGGAGCGGTGCTGGACGGATATTTTTGCGATTTTGACCGGAACTGGGCGGTTGGCTCTGCTTCTGATGAGTTGCGCGCTGCGCATTCCGCGCTCTTTGACGCCACTGAAGCTGGGTTTGACGCAGCGCGGCCCGGAAATACCGCAGCCGACGTGTTCCACGCCATGCAGTCCGTGATCGCCAAGTCCGGCGATGCAGGCGCGGGCGGGCGTTTAGGGCATGGCCTCGGCATGCGCCTGACCGAGCCGCCCTCACTGATTGCTTCCGACGACACGATACTGGAGGCCGGCATGGTCCTGACGCTCGAACCGGGTCTGCAGCTCGGGACGGGCCGAATCATGGTGCATGAAGAAGACATCGTGATCGGGGAAGGCGGCGCCCGCTGGCTGACACGGCGCATTTCGCCGGAGCTTCCAGTTCTGGGACAGGCGCGATGACGCGGCTGAGCTATTCATTCGGGGAGCCTTTGGGCACGCGGGCCAATTTGGGCGTGATCGTTCTGCGCACCGACGAGACAATCGAGCACGAATTCCGCTCTATGATACCGACGGAAGGCGTGGCGCTTTATACCACGCGGATACCTTGTGAAACCGAGGTGACACCGGAAGCCTTGAGTCAAATGGAGGCTGCTTTGTCCAGTTCGGCCGCCTTGCTGCCGCACAGCTTGTCGTTCGATGTGATCGCTTATGCCTGCACGTCTGCGGCTACGGTCATCGGGCCGGAGCGTGTCGCCGAGAAAATTCGCCTTGGGGCAAAAACCCTTTTTGTGACCGATCCCCTGACGGCGGTTCTGGCGGCCTGTGACGTGCTGGGTGTCAAACGGCTGGGCTTCGTGTCGCCCTATGTCCCGGAAGTGTCCTCCGCGCTACGGGCCAAGCTGGAGGAGAATGGCCGCAAGATCGCTTCGTTCGGATCCTTCGAGGAAGAAAGTGACGAGAATATCGCCCGTATAGGTCGCGCCTCGATCCGCGATGCCGCGATGCATGTCGGCACCAAGGGCAACTGCGATGCGGTGTTCATGTCGTGCACGAACCTGCGGGCGGCGAGCCTGATACCGGAACTGGAGGCCAGTCTTGGCATTCCCGTGTTCACGAGCAATCAGGCGCTGGCATGGCACATGTTGAGTCTGGCCGGAATTTCAACACATGGGATGCCTTTCGGACGCCTGATGAATGCCGTCGCCGTAAGGCCAAACACGGGGCGCGGTGGAAACGATCCCTTGTCGGGTGGGTTCGGAACCTGACGAAGGGCGCTGGTAATGGACTGGCAGCGACCTGTTAATCGGGACATTGGCCAATTGTCGCTGTAACCTGCTTTTGAAATCCGATTCCAACCGGAAAAAGAGGGCAGACCATGAGCCACATCCTTGCCATCGATCAGGGCACGACTTCGAGTCGTGCGATTGTTTTCGACAAAACCATGCAGATCACGGCGACTGCACAGCAAGAATTCCCACAACAGTTTCCCGACAGCGGTTGGGTAGAGCACGATCCGGCGGACCTGTGGTCCACCACGGTCACCACTTGCCGTTCCGCGATCGAACGCGCAGGGCTTGGCGGAAGCGACATTGCAGCCATTGGTATAACCAACCAGCGCGAAACCACACTCGTCTGGGATCGGGCTACAGGCCAGCCGATCCACAACGCCATTGTCTGGCAGGACCGACGGACTTCGAACTATTGCCGCGAACTGCGTGAACAGGGCCATGCAGAGATGATAACTGCCCGCACCGGCCTTCTGGCAGACCCGTATTTCTCGGGCACCAAGCTGAAATGGATTCTCGACAATGTGGAGGGCGCGCGGGCGCGGGCCAAAAACGGTGAATTGCTGTTCGGTACGGTCGATAGTTTCCTGATCTGGAA
>JAHEFH010000169.1:3384-5031 GCA_024640245.1 Paracoccaceae bacterium
CGCGAAACCACCGCATTGGGCGCGGCATGGCTTGCGGGTATGCAAGCCGGTCTCTATCCTGATCGAGAAGGTTTTGCGGCAAATTGGGCTCTGGAACGGAAATTCAAACCGGCCATGGATGCAGAAACGCGGGACCGTAAATATGCCGCATGGAAACGGGCGGTGCAGGCAACACTCCAGTTCTGAAGCTGGAAAACCGGAGACTTGAATGACCGAAATCCCGTCGCTGCGCCGCTTTTTGACTGTTGGCTATAACAAGAAACAGATCGACTCCGATCTGGTGTTTTTGCTGGAGGATGTCGCCAGCGCCTGCCGCGTGATCGCCAACCACATCCGAAACGGCGCTTTCGAGGGCAAGCTTGGTGCCACCGATGACACCAACGTGCAGGGCGAGACCCAGAAAGAGCTCGACGTGATCGCCAATGAAGAATTCGTCCGCATCTGCGCCCATAGCCCGCGCTTGGCGGCGCTGGTATCCGAAGAGGTGGACGAGGTTATCTGGTCGAAGGACGAAGTCGAGGCCGGAGATTACATGCTTTATTTCGATCCGCTGGACGGGTCGTCTAATCTGGACGTGAACCTGTCAGTCGGTAGTATCTTCGCGATCATGCAGGTGCCGGAAGGCTCCGCCGGACAAGCTTCGCGCGATGTCTTGCGCAAAGGTCTGGATCAGGTGTGCGCCGGTTATGCGATGTACGGCCCGTCGACGATGCTGGTGCTGACCACCGGTCAATCAGTCGATGGCTTTACATGCCAGCATGGTACCGGTGATTTCCGCCTTACCCACCCCGCGATGACGATCCCCGAGGAAACCGCCGAGTTCGCGATCAATGCGTCGCGCTACGGGTTCTGGGACGCGCCGGTGCAGCGTTATTTCGACGAGTGCATCGCGGGCAAGGACGGCCCGCGCGGAAAGGCGTTCAACATGCGCTGGACGGCGTCCATGGTTGCCGATGTGCACCGCATCCTGACCCGGGGCGGTGTGTTCCTGTATCCGGCCGACGCGGCCAACCGCGAAGCGGGCGGCAAGTTGCGCCTGATGTATGAGGCGAATCCGATGGCGATGCTGGTGGAAAATGCCGGCGGCGCGGCCTCTACCGGTTTCGAGCGTATACTGGACCTTAAACCGACCGGACATCACCAGCGTGTGCCGGTAATCCTCGGTTCCAAGGCCGAAGTCGAGCGGTTGATCGGCTACCACCAGACGGCGGCCGCGCCCGCCTAGCTTCCCGATCGCCCAAAACCGCTGATTTTGAAATATTACGCACCTAGAGATTCGCAGCTTCCTGTTGATGTCTGGATCAAAATCCGAACATTTTTAGCATATTCTCACATCTTCAAAGGGAAGCTTTTTCGGAAAATAACTGTGTATCGGCCGATCGGGCTTTCAATAAACAGTCAGTATCCAGCTTGGCGGCCAGATTGATGATTTCCCTAATTACTTAAAAATAGAGGTATTATCTGCTTCTGTATTTTCACAGTCCACGGTTTGGTTCGCTAAATCGCAGGGCAGCCAACGCGCAATCGCAAACACGGCAAATTGGACAATTTTTTTGGCCAATTTGCAAAATATGTGTTTCAACTTGCCAGCAATGTATCTTATATAAATGCACAATATGATTACTCAGGTTCTAAATTCCGTGGGAG
>JAHEFH010000051.1 GCA_024640245.1 Paracoccaceae bacterium
GAGGAATTCGGCCCGGTCGAGGTTCACCTGATCGGCCCCCTTCAAACCAACAAGGTCAAACAGGCCGTCGCCCTGTTCGACGCCATCCACGCCGTGGACCGCGCCAAACTCGCCCGCAAGATCGCGGCCGAAATACAGGCGCAGGGCCGCTCGCCGGAACTGTTCATTCAGGTCAACACCGGCGAAGAGCCGCAAAAGGCCGGCGTCCTGCCGGCCGAGGCCGATGCCTTCGTCGCAGAGTGCCGCGCGATGGACCTGACCATCAGCGGCCTGATGGTGATCCCGCCGGTCGACGAGGAACCCGCGCTGCATTTCGCCCTGCTGCGCAAGATCGCGGAACGCAACGGCCTGACAGGGCTTTCCATGGGTATGAGCAGCGATTTCGAAACCGCAATTGCACTGGGCGCCACCCATGTGCGCGTCGGTTCCGCCATTTTCGGCGAACGCGTCGTGCCGCAGAAAGACTAGCCGCGGATAATGACGCGCGACCTGTCCGTCCAGCCCGACAGGATTTCCACCAGATCGAACCGGTCAAAGGCCACGCAACCCTCGGTCGGATGGCGTGGCTTGCGCCAGATATGCAGAAAGATGGCGCTGCCCGCACCGGCGACCGCCGGACGGTTGTAATCCAGCACCGCCACCGCGTCATACAGCGGATCGGCGCGCCGCAGCGCCTCGTGCGAATAGGGGTGGCCAAAAGCGGTCAGACCGCAATTGTAGTCAGGGTCAGCCGGATCGTCGGACCAGATATCACCAAGCCCGATCACGCCCGTCGGCACGTCTCCAGCCTCGAAGTCCATGCGGTCGGGCCGCACCAGAACCTGCTCGATATGGAAAATTCCGGATGGCGTGATCCCGTCGCCCTCGCCGCGCTTTTGCCCGATGCCGCCGCGTCCGATGGCGCAGGGAAAGCCCCGCCCCTGAAACCGTGCGCCCCATCGGGTGACGACAAGATCGTCGAAGCGCGGCGTCACAACAGGTGACCGCTTTTCTTGGCCTTGGTTTCCAGATAGCCGGCGTTGATCGCGTTGCGCCCGACCTTCAGCGGCACGCGCTCCACCACCTCGACGCCCGCGGAATTCATCCGCTCGACCTTTTTCGGGTTGTTGGTCATCAGCCGCACCGATGAAAACCCCATCGCCTTGAGGATTTCCGCGCCGAGCCGGAAATTGCGCTCGTCGTCTTCAAATCCCAGACGGTGGTTGGCCTCGACCGTATCGAAGCCCTGATCCTGCAAGCTGTAGGCGCGCATCTTGTTGGCCAGCCCGATACCGCGCCCCTCTTGATTCATATAGAGCAGAACGCCCTCGCCCTCCGCCCCGATCTGTTCCAGCGCGCCATGCAACTGCGGTCCGCAATCGCATTTCAGCGACCCGATCAGGTCGCCGGTGAAACAGGCCGAATGCAGCCGCGAGAGCACCGGCTTGGAACGGTCGGGATTGCCGACCTCGATGGCGTAATGCTCGTCGCCGCCGTCCTGCGGCCGGAAAACGTGCACCTTGGCGTCATGCGACACCCGCAACGGCACACGGGCTGAAGACACCAGCGACAGCGGACTGCTGTCGTGAATCGCGGTGCGCAACTCGGTGATATCGGCGCAATGCAGGCCATCGGTCACGCCTTCCAGATCGCCGGTCACCTGCAACACCACGACCGACGGCAACAACCGCGCCTGCTTGGCCAGCGCGATGGCCGCACGGTGGATATCGCCACAACCGCCGCCGATCTGCTCGAAGGGTCCGTCGAGCGGGTTTTCCAGATCGTCGGACGGGTCCGACAGCGACCGGATCCAATCGATTGTCACATCGCGCGGGATGCGCAGGCGCACGACATCAGCCTCGTTCGGAAAGATTTCCAGCGAATGGGCACGCAGGTCTGTCAGGGCCAGTTCCAGCGTACAGCCGAGGCCGCGCAAATCAGCCAGTCGGTCGGGCCCCAGCGTCTCCGCCGCCGCCGCCAGCCATTTTTCCGGCCCGTTGCAGATCACCACGGGGACACCCATGCGCAAATCGGCCCGCATCCGGGCGATCTGTTCGTCAGAGGTCAGTTTGAGGCTCATCCGCGCGTCCATCTTGTAACATTCCACTGCCCCGCTATATCGTCATGCGCAGGATAATGAAACAATTGCCGCCAGAATGACACGTCCATGTGAGCAGAGCAGGCGGCATCTTGTCGAAATACCGGTTCGGGCACATTTTTCAAGTACCGAAAGGGGAATAAAGCAATGAACAGCGTAAAGAAAATCCTTCTTGTGGACGATGACGAGGACCTGCGCGAGGCGCTCGCCGACCAGTTGGTCCTGACCGAGGACTTTGACGTGTTCGAGGCCGACAGCGGCTCCAAGGGTCTGGAGCGCACCAAGGAAGCGATCTATGACCTCGTGATCCTCGATGTAGGCCTGCCCGACATGGACGGCCGCGAACTGTGCCGCCTGATGCGCAAGCAGGGCGTGAAATGCCCGATCGTGATGCTTACGGGGCATGATTCCGATTCCGATACCATTCTGGGTCTGGACGCGGGGGCCAACGACTACGTCTCCAAGCCCTTCAAGTTTCCGGTGCTGCTGGCCCGTATCCGGGCACAACTGCGCCAGCACGAACAGTCCGAAGACGCAATTTTCACCCTAGGCCCCTACACGTTCAAGCCGGCGGCCAAGATGCTGATCGACGAGAACGAAAAAAAAATCCGCCTGACCGAGAAAGAGACCAACATCCTGAAGTTTCTCTATCGCGCGCAGGACGGCGTGGTGGCCCGCGACGTGCTGTTGCACGAGGTCTGGGGCTATAACGCCGGCGTCACCACCCACACGCTGGAAACCCATATCTACCGCCTGCGGCAAAAGATCGAGCCGGACCCCGGCAATGCACGTTTGTTGGTCACCGAATCCGGCGGCTACCGACTGGTCGCCTGATCCCCCAAAGTTTTCCCTCCCCGTTGGACTGGCCCGCCCCTGAGGTGGGCCTTTTTTTGTCAATCTGATTATATCGGTGACAGGATGTCGTTGCTTGTTTATCGTTAACCATCCTCGGCGAGGTGTTTTGCGATTTTGAACCAACTCTTTTTCGAGGAATTAATATGAAAAATCCAGTTTTCCGTAGAACTGCGGTCGTAGTCCTGACGCTGTCCGCTCTGATTTTATCGGCCTGTTCTCCATCCTACGTCAACCGGCAGAACCTTGGCACGCCAGCGACGATAGCGGAAATCACAAAATACTATTCCGGGAGTTACTTTGGCGATGACACCAGTGGAACTTACTACAGCAGCGACGGCACATATCGGGGTATCGGATACGACGGCGACCCCTTTATCGGTACTTGGGTGGCAAAGAAAAACGGGTTGGGCAACACCTTTTTGTTTAAGGATACGACTCATTACTGGGTGAAAGACGGCAAAACGGTTTCGGGCAAGTTATCAGATGCCTCTGTGATCTACATTCAACCCGATGGCAGCCATGTCTCCGACATAATGGGTGGCGGAACCTACGTTGGTCCCGCTCCATCAAAATCGTTCCGAACGGAAAGCAAATTCAACGCATTGCTCAAAAAACTCGGCATTTAAGCCGGCGTCAGCGATGGCTCGATTTAGGGAAGCATAAATTTACAAAGGAATTCCCATGAAATATCCCGGTTTGCGGCTGGCTACAGCTGCCGCAGTCACCCTTTTCGCGCTGCTCGTCGCGGCCTGTGCACCGACACAACCCGGAAAACGGGACTTTGGCACACCGGCGACCGGCGCTGACGTCGCCCTGCATTTTTCCGGAAATTCCGCATCCTCGAGTTCCGGCGGCGCCTACTATGCCAGCAACGGAAGCTATCAATCCTTTTACTATCTTTCAGAGACCCCGAACGTCTGCACAGGCAAGTGGAGGGTAAAAGGATCAAAAATGGTTGTGAAAGAGACCTGCAAATCCGTCTCGGACGGCCAGACCGTTACCAGCGACCCCAAGACCTCAAGCTATGCCGTCTATGTCAAACCCGATGGCGCTGCCCTGCTTGATGAACAGCTGGAGGATCCAAACGCCGGGCAACGGGATATTTCCAAGCCTGCCGAAGGGTTCCCGCGCAAGGCAGAGTTCACCGCCATGCAAAAGAAAATCAATTCCGGTCAAGCTGTCGAACAGGTTAAAGATGATGAACTGTCCACTGCCGAATTGGTTATCGGTGTGCCCTTATTCATCGGATATTGCGCCCTGGTGGGACCTATGTGCCTTCTACCCCCCATCTAGACCGGGATCTGACGCGCGCCACGGGTCGTATTTCAGAGGGCATCCCCAAACCTGATCCGACTCTGGAAATTATTGGTGGCACGGCAAATCCCCGCGGATAGCAGTCGTGCAGAGTGTCATCGGCGAACCGGAGATTGAACTGAAAACGGATGTTTACGTTCGGGATCGCCGATATCTATGGGGTGATATCTTCGCTCAGGCATTGGGCAAACAGGACATCGGCATCTTCTCGCGTGCACAGAACAGTGCCCTCGGTACTCACGGTGCCACTTGCTCCGGCGACACCCCAACACAGCGCAGCAGACAAACTTTCGCCGCGCGCCAGGCTCAGCGTGAATGCACCGACAAATGTGTCTCCTGCTCCGATCTTGCTGCGCACCGCCACGGGCGGCGTCCGGCTGAACAGGCAAGTGTCGCGGGATACGAGGACCGAACCTTCTGCCCCGCGCCCGGTCACGACGATATCGGCCACACCCTGCGCCACCAGCGCCGCGGCGAACCTCCGGCTATCTTCAACCGTCGCCATCGGGTGACCGGCCGCCATGGCCGATTCCTTGTGATCGATGCGAAGTACATGTAGCCGCACCGGATGTTCCAGAAGGTGATGCAGCGCCGCGGCAGAGACATCCACCACGAGGCGCATTGCCTTTGGTGCGATGGCTGCGTTGATCTGCGCGACAAAATCCACGGGCAAGCCCGGAGCGACGCTACCGCTGTAGACAGCAAACCCGCCCGCCGGCGCGGCTTCGATAATCCGGCGCAAGATCGCGGCACCTTCCGCCTCGGTCAGCGGGTCTCCGGGGACGCTGAAGCGGTACTGTTCGCCCGTGCCTTCATCGGTCACAGCGAAGCTCTGTCGGGTTTCCGCCGCCACCGGAACAGGCAGAACCGCCACGCCCTCGGCGGCCAGCAACGACAAGAGCCGGTCACCCGTCGCACCGCCCGCAGCGACCAGCGCGATCGCCGCGCCGCCCAAATTGTGTATCGCACGGGCCACGTTGACCCCGCCGCCACCCGGATCGATACGCGGCGCTCGGCACCGCAGTTTTGGTCCGGCTTCGACATGTTCGACCGACGTAGCCAGATCCACGGCCGGATTGGTAGTGATCGTCAGGATGGGAACCATCGAGGTCTCCTGGTCTGAAATCCGCCGGCTGACCCGCACGCGACGCGATTTCGGCTTTTCGAGCGGGATCAATGTGGCTTTGCTGACTAAGTCTTATCACCCCGAATAAAGGAGTGTGAACAGTTTATAGCTTTTCCGGGAAGAAACAGGATACGAACCTGAAATTGTTTTTTTGAAGTACTCCGCCTTCCTTTGGAAGCTGCAGGGGGACCTCCGCCTTCCTGCGACTTGCAATGCGACCGTCATACAATCGAGACTATCGGCACCCGATCTCTCTTTGGACGGTTCCCGTCCTAGATTTCTCTGCGCAAAAAGAAGCCCGGTCCCGAAAATGCACGCGCCTGCCGGTGACCGAATCCCGCGGCGACAGGCCGGTCGCCTCATCCCTGATTGGGCCCGCGCAATTCGTGGATGGCGCTGCGGATCGCCTTCCAGTCATCAGCTTCGCCTGTCTTGCCTGCCTCTTCGCATTCCCGCATCTTCTGGGCGGCTTCCGCTTCCGATTTATCACCAATTGCGCTGTACAAAGCGCGTGCCCGTTCAACAATTTTTTCTGCGTCCATGATCTCCATCCTCTCTTCAATCCTCGGGTCCAGTCGGAACCTCCAGAGCCCCCGCGTTGTTGTTATTATACAGCATATGCCGGATTAATGCATCCGCGCCCGGTAGGCGGGTCAAATGAGCGGCGCAGGATTATCCCCTTGAACGCGCACTCCCAAAGCCTAAACTGCGCGCAAAAAGGAACCCGAATGCCTATCACCGTCTGCACCTGGAACATCAACTCCGTCCGCCTGCGCGAACCCATCGTCCTGAAACTGCTGGAGGAGGAGCAGCCCGACATCCTGTGTCTTCAGGAATGCAAATCCCCCGTGGATAAAATACCGACCGAGGGTTTCGCCGAACTCGGCTACAGCCACATGGTGGCAAACGGGCAAAAAGGCTACAACGGCGTCGCCATCCTGTCGCGCCTGCCGATAACCGAGGTCGGGCGTCAGGATTTTGCCTCCCTCGGCCACGCCCGCCATATCGCGGGGCGGTTGGAAAACGGCCTGACGGTGCACAATTTCTACGTCCCCGCCGGCGGCGACGTGCCGGACCGCGAAGTGAACGAGAAATTCGGTCAGAAACTCGACTACCTGACTGAAATGCGCGACTGGTTCGCCGCACAGCCCCCGAAGAAATCCATTCTTGTTGGCGACCTGAACATCGCCCCGCGCGAGGATGACGTCTGGAACCACAAGAACCTGCTGAAGATCGTGTCGCATACGCCGATCGAGGTGGAACATCTGGCGCAGGTTCAGGACGCGGGCAACTGGGTCGATATCACCCGCCAGCACATCCCCGAGGGGCTGCTATACAGCTGGTGGTCCTATCGCGCGCGCGACTGGTCGGACGCCGACAAGGGCCGTCGGCTCGACCATATATGGGCCACGCCCGACATAGCACCCGACAGCCATTCCAGCCGCATCCTGCGCCCGGCTCGGGGCTGGGACAAGCCGTCCGACCATGCGCCGGTCTTCGCGACCTTCGACCTCTGACCCGCACCCTTGCCCTCGGGCGCGCGGACAACTACATCCGGTAACAGACAAGGTGCAACTGCACCAACGAACGGAGATACCATTATGCTGAACCTAGGAAGCGGTGCACCGGCACCGGCCGCCACCGACCTGATTGCCGACGGCAGTCAGGAAACCTTCATGCAGGACGTGATCGAAGGCTCGAAAGAGACACCGGTCATCGTCGACTTCTGGGCGCCGTGGTGCGGCCCCTGCAAAACGCTCGGCCCGGCAATCGAGGCTGCGGTGACAGCGGCAGGAGGCAAGGTCAAACTGGTCAAGATCGACATCGACCAGAACCAGATGCTCGCCGGCCAGATGCAGATCCAGTCGATCCCGGCGGTCTATGCCTTTGTCGACGGCAAGCCGGTCGACGGATTCATGGGCAACCAGCCGCCCTCCGAGATCAAGAAATTCGTCGAAAAAATCGCGGCAATGGGGCCTGAACCGGATAACGGTCTGGACGATGCCGTCGCCGCCGCCGAGGAAATGCTGGAGGCAGGAGAGGCCGCCGATGCCGCCGAAACCTTCGCTGCGGTCCTCGAGGAAGAGCCCGCCCACGCCGGCGCCTATGCCGGCCTGGTAAAATCATACCTTGCCACCGACCGACGCGATCAGGCCAAGGCGCTGATCGAAAACGCCCCCGAGGCGCTGGCGAAAGATCCGGTTCTGGCGGGTCTCAAGGCCCAGATCGAACTGCTGGAATCCGCCGACGAAGCCGGTGATGCGGGACAATTCCGCGCCGCGCTAGAGGCAGACCCGAACGACCATCAAGCCAGATTCGACCTTGCCACAGCGCTTTTGGCCAGCAATGATACGCAAGGTGCCGTGGACGAGTTGCTGGAACTGTTCCGCCGCGACCGCGAGTGGAACGACGATGCGGCCCGCCAGCAACTGTTCAAGATTTTCGACTCGCTCGGGCCGAAAGACCCGGTCGGGCTGGCCGGGCGGCGGCGATTGTCGTCGATGTTATTTGCCTAACGCCAAAGGCGGCTTAGATGAAGCAAATGTTCAAACTTGCCGATCTGCCCCAGACCATACCGGTCTTTCCCCTGACGGGTGCGCTGCTGCTGCCGCATGCCCGTCTGCCGTTGAATATCTTCGAACCGCGCTATCTGGCGATGCTGGATGACGCGCTGAAAACCAGCCACCGCCTGATCGGCATGATCCAGCCGCGCGATATGCCGCAAGGCGCGGGCGAACCGCGTCTGCAACAGATTGGCTGCGCTGGCCGCATCACCTCTTTTTCCGAAACCGAGGATGGCCGGTACATGATCTCGCTTTCGGGCATCTGCCGGTTCCGCGTTCTGGCCCAGAACAGCGGCTTCACGCCCTATCTGCGCGCGGACGTGGACTGGAGTAGCTTCGAGGCCGATATCGGCAAGCCGAAACTGGACCACCAGTTTGACAGGCCCGCCTTCCTGAAGACCCTGCGCCGGTTTTTCGAAAAGGCGCAGCTGTCATCCGACTGGGACTCCTTGCGCGATGCCGACGAGGAAATGCTGATCAACTCGCTGTCCATGCTCTGCCCCTTCGGCGCGGAAGAGAAACAGGCCCTGCTGGAGGCCCCCTGCCTGCGCACGCGCCGCGAAACCCTCGTCACACTGATGGAATTTGCCCTGCGCGACGGCGAGTCCGAGAATGGACCCCTGCAATGAGCGAGAACGAAACAGATACCGGACCCGATCCGAAGATGCTGGAGGCGCTGATCTGTCCCGTAACGCACGGGCGGCTCGACTATGACAAGGAAGCGCAGGAACTGATTTCCAAAAAGGCGCGGCTCGCCTATCCGATCCGCAACGGCATCCCGATCATGCTGCAAGACGAGGCCCGCGAACTCGAAGACGACGCGCCGTAAACCCGGAAGGCATTTCCGGTTCGCTAAATCTGCCGTCCCTGCAACAGACGCGGCAGGTCGCCGGTCAGTCCCGCCGCCTGCCGGATCAAACCGCGCCGCGCCGAGGGCAGGGCATTGACCGCCCCCAGTCCCAGATCGCGCAGCCCGCGCAAGATCGGGTTGTCATTCGAAAACAAACGGTTGATTGTATCGGTCGCAACGGCCAGTTCGGCAGTGTCGAAGCGCCGCCAGCGCTGGAACCGCTGAAGCACATCCAGCGCCCCGATATCTTCGCCGCGACGCGCCGCATGTGCCACAACTTCTGCCAACGCCGCCACGTCGCGCAACCCGAGGTTCAGTCCCTGACCCGCAAGCGGATGCAAACCGTGCGCCGCATCGCCCACCAGCGCAAGGCGCGGATCGACGAAGCGCTGCGCCAGCGTCAGGCCCAGCGGGTAGGAAAACCGTTTTCCGGCCAGTTTGATCTCGCCCAGAAAATCGCCGAAAGCAGGGCGCAGCGCCGCCAGATAGCCCTCGTCATCCAGCGCGTTGATCGCCGCCGCCCGTTCCGTGGTTTCCGTCCAGACAATCGAAGAAAAGTTCCCCGGTAGCGGCAGGATTGCCAGCGGACCCGAGGGCATGAAAAACTGGTGCGCCACCCCGTTATGCGGCAGTTCGTGTTCGATCGCGCAGACCAGAGAGGTCTGGTGATAGTCCCGCCCGGTCCGCCGGATACCGGCGCGCGCCGCCACAGCGGACCGTCGCCCGTCGCATCCCACCAGCAACCGCGCCGTGATCCGCTGTCCCGATCCCAGTATGGCGGTGACCGATCCGGCGCCGACGCTGTGATCGACGACGGTTTCGCCGGCCAGATGGGTGATGCGCGCATCGGCGTCGATAGCGTCCAGAAGTGCGCGGCGCAGGAACCTGTCCTCGATCATCTGGCCCATCGGGCCTTCCTCGATCTCGGTATGGTCGAAATGCAGAAAATAGGGTGAAGCGCCTTCGCCGGCGCGCCCGTCGCTGACCTTGATGTCCAGGATCGGCTGGGCGTGCTCTTTCAGCGCGGGCCAAACGCCCAGCGCCGCAAGCATGCGTTGCGAGGTCAGCGCAAGTGCATAGCCGCGCCCGTCAAAATCCGCCGCCGTGCGGGTGTCGCGCGGCAAGCTGTCCACGACCGTGACGTTCTGCCCGACCTGCGCCAGCGCCAGCGCCAACGCCGCGCCGTTCAGACCGCCACCGACGATCACGATATCCGTGTTTTGTTCCATAAGCCCAAATATGGCGTTTCATACGGGATTGTCCATCCGCCAAAGCGCCGCTAGGGTCTGCAAAAAGGGGCAAGACATGGCACAAGACTGGCTCAATGACAGTGCAAGCGACCTGGGGCGCGCCATCGGCGCGGGAGATATCGATCCGGTCGCGCTGACCGAATGTTATCTGGAGTCGATCACGACCTCTGACCTGACGCCGCGCATCTATGCACGCACCACGAAAAAGCGCGCACGAGCCGAGGCAGCGGCTGCGGCGAAGCGGGCTGCCGAAGGCAACCGGCGCAGTCTGCTGGATGGCGTTCCGGTGTCATGGAAAGACCTGTTTGATACCGCAGGGGTGGCCACCGAAGCCGGATCCGCCCTGTTGCGCGACCGCACGCCCGAACGCGATGCAGAGGTGCTGCAGGCCGCAAGCCACGCCGGTCTGGTCTGTCTCGGCAAGACGCATATGTCGGAACTGGCGTTTTCGGGTCTAGGCCTCAACCCGGTCACGGCAACCCCCCCCTGTGTCAACGATCCGGAAGCGGTTCCTGGCGGATCGTCCTCGGGTGCGGCAGCCTCGGTCGCCTTCGGTCTTGCTGCGGCGGCCATTGGATCGGATACAGGCGGATCGGTGCGCATTCCCTCGGCCTGGAACGATCTTGTCGGCCTGAAAACCACGGCCGGCCTTTTGTCGCTGAAGGGCGTCGTGCCGCTTTGCCAGAAATTCGACACCGTTGGACCGCTCTGCCGCTCGGTGGAGGATGCGGCGCATCTGCTGGCGGCGCTCGGCGGAGCGAAACCGGCAGACCTGACCGGAGCCGACCTGTCCGGCCGCAGGTTCCTGGTCTGCAAGACAATCGCCTTCGACGGCATCGAGGACAAGCCGGCGCAGGCCTTTGCCGCCGCCGTGGACCGGATCGCTGCCGCCGGCGCCCGCGTCGAAGAAGCGGAAGTACCCGAAGTGGCCGGCGCAATGCCTCTGGCGCCATGCCTTTATACCGTCGAGGCCTATGCCTACTGGAAGGACACAATCGAAGCCCGGCCGGAATTGATGTATGACGAAATTCTGAAACGTTTCCGCTCCGGCGCTGCATATTCCGGCGTCGAATATGTCGATGCCTGGTACTCGCTGGAGGCATTGCGCACGGCCTATCTGAATCGGACCTCCGGTTACGATGCGGTTCTGGTCCCCTCTGCCCCGATTCTTCCGCCGAACGCCAGGCGTCTGCAAACAGATCACGACTATTACACCCGCGCGAATCTGCTGGCGCTGCGAAATACGCGGATCGGCAACCTGATGGGTCTGGCCAGCCTGACCCTACCGACCGGCACGCCGTCCTGCGGATTGATGCTGATGACGCCGCCGCGCTCCGAGGCCCGACTTCTGCGCCTAGGGGCCGCAATCGAGCCGCTTTTGCGCGGCTGAGCACGGTTTCTGCGCAAATGCCACAGCGTGTCCAACATAATAAAAATCGTGATATTTCAGTTGGTTTTGGCCCGAATATCCACTAGTCTTGATTGAAAAGGGGCACAAGACCCCGTCAAAGAGGCAGATATGGAGTTTCCCGAGCGGTTTTCGAACCTTCCGCCCTATGCTTTCCCGCGCCTGCGCGAACTGTTGGATAGTCATCCAGCGGGCGGACCGGTTTTGCATATGTCGATCGGCGAACCGAAACACCCGATGCCTTCTTTCCTCGGCGCCGCTCTGGCCGAGGCCGCAAATACATTTGCCTCCTATCCCGACAACAACGGCACGCCGGAACTACTGGCATCGATCGCGGCTTGGCTGCAACGGCGTTACAAGATAACCCTGAACCCCGCGACCCAGATCATGGCGCTGAACGGATCGCGCGAGGGCCTGTTCAACACATGCCTCGCGCTCTGCCCGGAGCAAAAGCACGGAAGAAAGCCCAAGATACTGATTCCAAATCCTTTTTATCAGGTTTATGCCGTCGCCGCGGTCACTGCGGGCGCACAGCCGGTGTTTGTTCCGGCACGGGCGGAAACCGCATTCCTGCCCGACTATGCCGCCTTGCCCGACGACGTACTGAACGACGTCACGATCGCCTATATATGCTCGCCGTCGAACCCGCAGGGCGCCATTGCCTCGCGCGAATACTGGAAAGACCTGATCGCGCTGGCCGAGAAATACGATTTCCGCATATTCGCCGACGAATGCTATTCCGAGGTTTACCGCGGCGACCCGCCTGACGGCGCACTGCAAGTTGCAACGGAGATGGGGGCCGATCCCGACCGCGTGGTAATCTTCCATTCGCTGTCGAAACGCTCGAACCTGCCCGGGATGCGTTCCGGCTTCGTCGCCAGCGGCGCGAAAAATATCACCGCGATCAAGACCCTGCGCGCCTATGCCGGCGCGCCTTTGCCCGGCCCGATCCAGCACGCCTCGGCCCGCGTCTGGGCCGACGAAGAACATGTCGAGCACAGCCGCGCGCTCTATGTCGAGAAATTCGCCATCGCCGACCAGATATTCGCGGGCCTCGACGGTTACACCCCGCCGCAGGCCGGGTTCTTCCTTTGGCTACCGGTAAAAGACGGCGAGCAGGCGACACTGAAATTATGGCAGGAAACCGGCGTACGCGTCCTGCCCGGAAAATATTTGAGCCGCCCGACGCCGGACGGCGATCCCGGCGACGGTTATATCCGCGTCGCCATGGTGGCAGAAAAAAACGAGATGACAGACGGATTACGCAAGATCCGCGATTGTTTGTATTGAGGTAGAACATGGCTTTTCAAACCAGACCGAGAGACCCGCTGCTGGAAACCCACGTGCAGGACATGCTGCGACGGCGCGGTCGCGAACTGACCGGCGTCGCCCTTGTCGCGGCCTCGGTCCTGTTCGGCATGATGCTCTACAGCTACTCTCCCGATGATCCGAGCTGGATCAGCGCGACCTCGGAACCGGCCAAGAACCTGCTCGGAAACTACGGCGCATGGGCCGCCGGCATGCTGATCCTGACCATCGGCTGGGCGTCATGGAGCCTGCCCGCGCTGCTGGCCGTATGGGGCCTGCGGTTTGTCTTCCACACCGGCGAAAAACGGCTGATCTCGCGCATCATCTTCGTTCCGGTGATGATCGCGGCGCTGGCGGTGTTCCTTTCCACCCATATACCGCCGGAATTCTGGCCACACGGCTCGGGTCTGGGGCTGGGCGGCGTCGGCGGCGACGGCGCACTGATTTTTCTGGTGGACCTGAATCCGCTGGGACCGGAGATCGGCTTTCGCCTGACAAGTGCGGTTCTGGGGGTCGTCAGCCTGGTGCTCGTCCTGTTCACGCTCGGGCTGGACGGTGCCGAACTGCGACGCATCCTGCGCTTCACTTGGCTGTCGTTCCTGCTGGTCTACGGTAATATCGTCTCGATCACGCTTTATGTCCTGCATTTCGTTCTGGCCACTCTTGCCGGGATTTTCCATTTCGCGATCGACAAGCGCGCCGCGCGGCGCGAGACGGTCGCTGAACGCCGCGCCGCCACGGCGGACACCAGACCACGGAAGCAGGAAGAAAGCTTTTCCGTTGTCGACGACGAACCTGTCGTTGCGGAAGCGCCACGCAAGAAGCTTTTTCCCAAGTTTCTAAAATTCGAAAAATCTGTCCCCACCGCCGCACCGTCCGTCACATCCGTGCCGGAGATGGCCCGCGCGGGGCGAAGTGACGCCGCCTTCGGTTCGGACGAGGAACGCATAAACTCCCGCATTTCCGCAGCTGTCTCTCGCAAGGCAGAGTCGGGACAGGCTCGCGTTGAGCCGAGCCTTGGCGATGCGCCCGCCGGCGCCGACACGGCTCCAAAGCTTGGCGGCGTGTCCCGCGTTGCGGATTTCTCCAAGGATCTGCCCGGTCGCAGAGCTACCAGCGAAGAATTGATCGAAGAACCCGAACTCGACGTGAACGAGCCGCCGCTGTCCGTGCCGCGCGCCATACTCGGAGAGCAGAAATCCGTGGTTCAGCACCCGGTCAAAAAGCCGGTACAGCCCAGCAAGCAGGCGCAGAAAGAGGCCCAGCCCAGCCTGTTCACGGAAAACCGTTCCGACGACTACCAGACACCCGCGCTGAGCCTTTTGTCCAATCCCGCCAAAATCGTCCGCACACAGCTGAGCGACGAGGCGCTGGAAGAAAACGCCCGCATGCTGGAAAACGTGCTCGACGATTACGGCGTCAAGGGAGAGATCGTTTCTGTCCGCCCCGGCCCGGTCGTCACCATGTACGAACTGGAACCGGCGCCGGGCCTCAAGGCGAGCCGCGTCATCGGCCTGGCCGATGACATCGCGCGCTCCATGTCGGCACTGTCGGCCCGGGTCTCCACCATTCCGGGCCGCTCGATCATAGGCATCGAACTGCCCAACGAAACCCGCGAAACCGTGCTTCTGCGCGAAATCCTGTCGTCGCGCGACTATGGCGACGGCGGTCAGGCCCTACCGCTGGCGCTGGGCAAGGATATCGGAGGCGCCTCGCAGGTCGCGAACCTCGCCAAGATGCCCCACCTGCTGATCGCGGGGACCACGGGTTCCGGTAAATCGGTCGCCATCAACACCATGATCCTGTCGTTGCTCTACAAGCTGTCGCCCGAGGAATGCCGCCTGATCATGATCGACCCCAAGATGCTGGAACTGTCGGTTTATGACGGTATTCCACACCTGCTGTCCCCCGTCGTGACCGACCCGAAAAAGGCTGTTGTCGCGCTTAAGTGGGTCGTGGGCGAGATGGAGGAACGCTATCGCAAGATGTCGCGCATGGGTGTCCGCAATATCGCAGGCTATAACGGCCGCGTGCAGGACGCGCTCGACAAGGGCGAGGACTTCGAGCGCACCGTGCAGACCGGTTTCGACGACGAGACCGGCGATCCGGTGTTCGAAACCCAAACCTTCAAGCCCGAGAAGCTGCCCTATATCGTAGTCATTGTCGACGAAATGGCCGACCTGATGATGGTTGCAGGTAAAGAGATCGAGGCCTGCATCCAGCGTCTGGCGCAGATGGCGCGGGCGTCGGGCATCCACCTGATCATGGCGACGCAGCGGCCCTCGGTCGATGTCATCACCGGCACGATCAAGGCCAACTTCCCGACCCGCATCTCGTTTCAGGTGACCTCGAAAATCGACAGCCGGACAATCCTTGGCGAAATGGGTGCCGAACAGTTGCTCGGCATGGGCGATATGCTGTTTATGGAAGGCGGCGGCCGGATCACCCGTATCCACGCGCCTTTTGTGTCGGACGAAGAGGTCGAGGAAATCGTCAACCACCTCAAGGCTTACGGACCACCGGTCTATGTCGGCTCTGTGGTCGAGGGTCCGCCCGAAGACAAGGAAGCCGACATCAACATGGTGCTTGGCCTCGGCGGAAACACGGACGGCGAGGATGCGCTTTACGATCAGGCCGTTGCCGTCGTGCTGCGCGACCGGAAGTGTTCGACCTCCTATATCCAGCGAAAGCTGTCAGTCGGCTATAACAAGGCTGCGAAACTGGTCGAGGAGATGGAAGATCAGGGCGTCGTCTCTGCCGCCAACCACGTCGGCAAGCGCGAAATTCTGGTTCCGGAGCAATAACCGCGTCGGGTTAGGCCCGACGTGCGCCCCCCTCGTCTATCGTCAGGGTGTCGACCAGAAGGGCAGCGTAAACGGCGATCACCGGCGTCATGAACAACAACATTCGCGCGGTGTTGAGCCATATCCCCGCGCCAAGCCCGATCCAGAACAGCGCAACGAGCACCAGTCCGAGGTTCACCCCTCCGGCCAGAACCAGCGGCGGCATACCGGCGCGGCCGTCGCGCCATACCGCGATCGCCGCAAGGCACAACAGAAGGATTAGGATATTCTGCTGGACCGCCAGCTTGAACAGGAAGCCAACGCCGACACCGGGCGACATCAGGTGCTTAAGCCAGGCCGCCGCCGATATCTGGTATCCGTTTCCTTCAATATCGGGAAAAACCAAGACCCTAATTGCCAAGTATCCCACAAACACCGCCAGACAGGCCAATCCCCGCCATAACGCGCGCCGCACCGCGGAACGGTCATCACGGGCCGAAACCAGATCGACTGCCGACCAGAGTGCAAAGATCAGCGGCGTCAGTTCCCTTTGGGTCACCGACAATACCATCAGGACATGGAACCATGCCTCGCGCCGCGCGATCATCAAAGCGTAGAGCGCGGCTACGAAGGTCCAGGTCCATGCATCCATCAGGCCCGACACCGCATAGACCGGCGCGCCATAGCTTGCCAGCACCAGAAGGCCGGCCAGCAAACCGATGACAGGGCGGCGAAATCCGGTCGCGCGATTGACGACGCCCATCACCACCGCACAGGCGAGGTAAAGTCCGGCCCAGTTGACCACGATGGCGGCAAAGAAGACGCGGCGGACTTCCTCGCTGGCCGCGAACCTTATGTCTATGTCGACGAACAGGCCGGCTTTATAGACCAGATGCACCAGCGCGGCGCCGAACTGTCGGAAAATGAACGGATCATAGGTAGCGTTCATGTCGAAGGGCGACAGGTACATGCGAGAGTACTGGAAGAAATTGTTGGCGCCGACCTCGGGCTGCAGGGTTCTGTAGCTTTGCAGCGGCAGCACGTAGCTCGCTAGTAGCAAAACCAGCAACTGGCCGACGAAAATCTGTGTCCTGCTGAACGGCACGGCACCCCTACGTATTGCCGGTCCCACACCGGTTTTCCTCAGACTAGTGCAGCCTGCTCCCGCCGGGCAAGAAGAATTGCCGAACGGCCTGCTGCCCGCGCGAGAGCCTATTTCGGATTTGTGATCGCCCGCGCCTTTCAATTCACCGGTGAATGGCTATCTTGCACCTTATGAAACGAAGAACCCTTCTTGCCGGCATTGCCGCCGGCCTCGTGCTAGCCGCTCCGCTTCCCGGAATGGCCAAGCCGTTGTCGCTGGACGAGATTTCGGCCTACCTGCAGGGGCTTACCACCGCCCGCGGCCGGTTCGCCCAAATCAACGCGGACGGAACGAAGTCCGGCGGTACGTTCTATCTGAACCGTCCGGGGCGGATGCGGTTCGAATATGATGCGCCCGATCCGGCCCTGCTTGTCGTTGGCGGCAGCACCGTTGCGATTTTCGACAAGAAGTCCAATCAGGGTCCGCAGGTTTATCCGCTGGACCAGACTCCTTTGAACGTCTTCCTCTCCCGCAGTATCGATCTGAAGAACAACCCGATGATCATCGGCCATGAACCCGGTGCCACCGAAACGTCGATCATCGCGCAGGATCCGGACCATCCCGAATACGGCAATATGCGGATGGTCTTCACTTCCGGCCCGACCACGTTGCGAAAATGGATCATTACTGACCAGTCAGGGCAGGAAACAACGGTTGTGCTTGGCGACATGATCGAGGGAGAAGACCTTTCGTCCTTCCTGTTCGACCGCTTCGCGATAGAGAGGGAACTGACAGGCCGCCGGAATTAGCGACGGCAATAGGCCAGTTGCGTATCATACAGCACGGCGCGATCCTGCACCGATCGGGCGACACCGATCAACCACGACTTGTTGCGGTAATTCTGGCGCGAAAATCCACCGTGGCCTTCGTGATAGGCGAGGTACTGGTGATAGGCGTCGGATTTCGACACCTGATTGCGCTGATAGGTTTCGTTCATATACCAGCCCATGAAATCCAGAGAATCCTCGAAGTCGGTGCGCCGCGCGCCGCGTCGACCGGTATCCTTGCGGTACCAGTCCCAGGTGCTGTCGATAGCCTGTGAATAGCCATAGGCCGAAGATTGGCGCCCCATCGGGATAATTCCCAGCGCGTACTGGTGCGGGGTTCTGGCCTTGGCAACGAATTTCGATTCCTGATAGATCGCGGCAAGGAAGACCGCCTGAGGCACGCCCCATTTCCGTTCGGCTTTGGAAAGACTCTTGAACCACGACGGGCGCTCTGCCTTCATCCGGCAGGCGTCATCAAGATTCCGTGGTGGCGATTTGCCGCCCGAACAGGCAACCAAAATCGTCAGCACAAATAAAAGTGCAATATGCTTCATCTGCTCGATATCCAGTCTAACGCTGGTTAATT
>JAHEFH010000052.1 GCA_024640245.1 Paracoccaceae bacterium
CGGGCAGTAGCGACGGGTCGGCCATGAAAGCCGCGAACAGTTCGGTGACCACCTTTGCCGTGCGCTCCCGCATGATCTTGACGCTTTCGGCTCGGTACATGTTTTCGAACAGGAAGGCGCGTATCACTTGCAGGTCGCTCCAGACCGGAGCAGAGAACTGCACCATCGGCACGCCCATGTTGCGCACTTCACGAGCCGATTGCGGCGCCGCGTTGGCCAACAGGCGCTGGCTCTCGGAAATCACGTCTTCGACCATCACACCAAAGACGCGGCGCAGTGCCTCGTGGTGGCGCCGGTCGGCATCCAGATCGGGATAGCTGGCATCCACCTGCTCAAAACACTCACCGACAATCGGCAAATCGTGCAGTTGGGCGGTTGAGAACAGCCCGGCCCGCAACCCGTCATCCAGGTCGTGGTGGTTATAGGCGATATCATCAGACAGCGCGGCGACCTGGGCCTCAGCACTGGCGTGGGTGTGCAGTTCCAGATCGTGTCGCGCATTATACTCGGCAAGTGCATAGGGCAGCTTGCCGACGACCGGACCGTTATGTTTGGCGATGCCTTCCAGCGTTTCCCATGTCAGGTTCAATCCGTCGAACTCGGCATAGTGCTTTTCGAGCGAAGTGACGATCTTGATTGCCTGCGCATTGTGGTCGAACCCGCCATAGGGGGCCATACAGGCCGCCAGAGCATCCTCACCGGTGTGTCCGAAGGGCGTGTGGCCCAGGTCATGGGCTAACGCCACGGCCTCGGTCAGTTCGATATTCAGACCCAGAACCTTGGCAATGGTCCGCGCCACCTGTCCGACCTCGATCGTGTGGGTCAGGCGGGTGCGAAAATGGTCGCCCTCGTGCTCGACAAAGACCTGCGTCTTGTGTTTCAACCGCCGGAAGGCAGTGGAGTGGATGATCCGGTCGCGGTCGCGCTGGAATGCAGATCTGTGACTGCTGTCGTTTTCCTTTACCAGCCTGCCGCGGCTGAACGCCGGATCGCATGCAAAACTTGCAAGCATATGTGATCGCCTTTGTCTTGTCGGGGCGTGATCGCCCACTTATATAGGTTACACTTACATCAAGTGAACCGAGATCAAAAGATGGACCTGAACCTGCCACCTAAAGTCACAGACCGCGCCTTTGCGCGTCTGGCAGAGATAAACGCCGACGCCGGTAATGCGCAGGCCCTGCGTGTCGCTGTAGAAGGCGGCGGCTGTTCCGGATTCCAGTATGAAATCAAACTCGACGATACCGCTGCCGAGGACGATCTGGTGCTTGAGAAAGACGGCCAGAAGGTCATGATCGACGCCGTTTCCCTGCCGTTCCTGTCCAATGCCGTGATCGATTTCTCGGAAGAGTTGATCGGGGCGCGGTTTGTCATCGACAACCCAAACGCCACGTCAAGCTGTGGCTGCGGGACCTCTTTCTCGCTCTAGTTTCACCACTTGCCGCGATTACGCGGATTTGGCAATTCCGGTTGCCGCATTAAGCTTAAGGCCTGTTTCCGCCAGAGGGGCGAAATCTTCGGGTGACAAGCGTGAGTAACCGAACTCGGCCGCCAAGGTCCAATCCATCCGCGCATTGATCATTTCCACGCTTCTGTCGTTCAGATCCGCCCGCCATCCTTCGCGGGCATAATAGTCCTGAATGTCGGACAGGTGTTGTCCGCTATCCTTGGTGTTGCGCCGTGCCGGATGCAGATTTTCCGACGGAATTCCGCATTTCAGCAGGGCTGCCCTGGTACTGGCCACCGGATCGGCCACGAACGCCTCGAAATTCAGAATGGTCGTGTTAACGCCACCGGCCTTTGCCTGTCCGCAAAAACAGCGGTAGGCATCGAGCTTGGCGTGCCACAGAGCCATAACATCGGATAGCAAAATGTCTGTATTGTCGCGGCGCTGGGTCAGCCATGGTCGGGCCAGAAGCTCCTCGAGCCCTGCGGGACGCCGGCCCGCGATGTGATAGGGCCGACGCACCATCGACAACACCCATGAATAGGGGTTGCGCACCATGAAGATCACGTTCGCCCGCTCATCTGCGAAGCTCTCGTGCCATTCGGGCGCAGCATGTTTCCACGCAACCAACGGATCGGTCCGGTGGCGCAGGTTGTCACGCAGCGCGTCCATATATAGCTTGCGCCAAGCACCCGTGAACTGCCCGGATATCCGCGCTTCCAGATCCTCACGCCGCCTTTGCTCGACCTCCGGTCCTGCTCCGGCCATGCGCAAGGTAACCTCGCCCGACCGGCGCAACATCTGCAGCAGCGCCCGCGTGCCGGTGTTGCGCTCGCCGAAGACCTTGACCAATGGCCGTGACATGGAGCCTCCCGTATCCCGATAATCACGGATGCAGTTTCACATGTAAGCGTTTATCAATGATTAACCCTGTTCTGGTCTTGCGAAGCCCGACCCGCTTTCGGTAGTCTCAGGCCAGCGCCGAACCGAGGAGTGCCCATGAAAATCGCATCGTTCAACATCAACGGGATCAAGGCGCGGCTGCCGGCGCTGCTTGAATGGTTGCAAAGCGCCGAACCCGACGTGGTTTTGTTGCAGGAAATCAAAAGCCTGGACGAAAATTTTCCGCGCGAACCGATTGAGGATCTCGGCTACACGGTCGAAACGCATGGGCAGAAAAGCTTCAACGGCGTGGCGATCCTGTCGAAACTGCCGCTCGAGGATGTCAAACGCGGCTTGCCCGGCGATAAAGAGGACGATCAGGCGCGCTGGATCGAGGCGACAGTTATCGGCGATAAAACCGCTGTACGGCTTTGCGGGCTGTACCTGCCGAACGGCAACCCCGCTCCCGGACCAAAATACGACTATAAACTGGCCTGGATGAAGCGGCTCAAAAAACGCGCCGAAGCGCTGCTGGAGGCAGAGGAGCCATTCCTGATGGCTGGGGACTACAACACGATCCCCCAACCCGAGGATTGCTGGGACACGAAACCGTGGGAAAATGACGCCCTGTTTCTGCCGGAAACCAGAGAAGCCTTCCGCCGCATCGTCAACCTGGGCTTTACCGAAGCGTTCCGCGTGCGCAACTCCGCACCTATGAATTACACGTTTTGGGATTATCAGGCCGGGGCCTGGCCGAAAAACCACGGCATCCGGATCGACCATTTTCTGTTGTCACCGTCCTGTGCCGACCTGTTGAAGGACTGCCAGATAGACCGCGAGGTCCGCGGCAAGGACAAGCCGTCGGACCATGTGCCGATCTGGGTCGAACTCGACGCCTGATCACCATAAAAAAAACCGGAACGCGCCGCGCTCCGGTGTTTTGATGACTGGCGGAGAGATCCGGGAGGATCAATCGTCGCGGTGTACTTTTTCTTTGCGCTCGTGACGCTCCTGCGCTTCCAGCGACAGGGTCGCGATAGGGCGGGCATCAAGACGCTTCAGGGAAATCGGCTCGCCTGTTTCCTCGCAATAACCGTAGGTTCCCTCTTCGATCCGGCGAAGTGCCGCATCAATCTTGGCGACGAGTTTACGTTCACGATCCCGCGTACGCAGTTCCAGCGCACGGTCCGTTTCTTCCGACGCACGATCGGCGACATCGGGAATGTTCCGCGCGCCTTCCTGCATGCCCTCAATGGTTTCACGGCTGTCCGCAACAATGGAATTTTTCCACTCTGTAAGCTTTTTACGGAAATATTTTTGCTGCCGGTCATTCATGAAAGGTTCATCTTCAGCGGGTTGGTAATCAGTAGCCAATACTGCTTCAGCTTTCATTCGTTTCCTCATGATTACGTGTACCAGACACTTGAACAGGGTTTGAACTTGCGCCCCGATTAACGGGTTTCCAAGGGAATGTCATCACAAAGTTGCACCTCCACCTCTGATTGTTATTTAGGGCTAGGAATTGGTGCAAAAATTTGGCGTAATGGTAAAAAATCAACCAGAAAATAACGGCGGGATACCTGATGCAGATTGAAGTTAGAACAGTGAGCGCAGGCGATCACTCCGATTGGGTGACGCTATGGCGTGACTATCTTCGGTTCTACAAGACTGAACTTCCTCCCGAAGTCTACGCGGCCTCGTGGCAGCGGATACTTGATCCGGACACGCGGATGCACTCCGCGCTGGCCCACCGGGGCGGCACCGCCGTCGGACTGGTTAACTTCCTTTATCATAAGACATTTTGGGACACGCGGGACAAGTGCTACCTCAACGACCTGTTCGTTTTGCCGGAAGCCCGCGGCACCGGTGCGGCCGAAGCGCTGATCCGCCATGTCGGTGCTCACGCGGCGGAGTGCGGCGCCGGAGAGGTCTATTGGCTAACCGCCAGCGACAACCTGACGGCACGCAAGCTCTATGACCGGGTCGCCAGCCTGACACCATTCATCAAGTACAAGCTCGCATGAGTGCCCGGGGCCTCTGGCTCGCCGTCGCCGCACTGGGCGCGCTGGCATCTTGCGATATTCCGGCGCCGCCGCCGGAACCTGAACCCGTCGTCCCTCAACCGATGCGGATGTTCGACAATCCAAGCCCGAATACCGTTGTCCGTCGCGCGAATTCCGATATCGCCCGCGAATTTCTCGACCTCAGTTTCGCGCTGGAAAACGGCCGGCGGTTGAAATCGATGACCCGATTCGAAGGGCCGATCGCGATCAAGTTCGCCGGATCAGCTCCATCATACGCCGAACGCGATCTTGAACGGTTGATCGCGCGTCTGCGTACAGAGGCGCGGATCGACATCCGGCGCGTGCCCGCCGAAGAACCCGCCAACATCGTGGTCGAGGCGGTGGCCCCGTCACAAATGGCGCAAGTGGCGCCCTCGGCCGCCTGTTTTGTTGTGCCAAACGCAACAGGCTGGGAAGATTTCCGCCGAAACAAGCGCAGCATCCGAACCGACTGGGCCCAGATCACCGAACGCTCCAGCGTCGCAATTTTTCTGCCGAATAATGTGCCGCCGCAGGAAATCCGCGACTGCCTGCATGAAGAGATTGCGCAGGCGCTCGGCCCCCTGAACGATCTGTTCCAACTGCGCGACAGTATCTTCAACGACGACAATTTCAATCTGGTCCTGCAACCGTTCGATATGCTTGTGCTGCGGATATATTATTCGCCAGCGCTGCGAAACGGCATGACACGGGCGCAGGTCTCAGAGCGGTTGCCGGCATTGCTGGCGAAGTTCAATCCGGCTGGCAGCGGTCTTGCCTCGGACGCGCGACCGCGCACAGGTCGCGACTGGATTCGCCAGATCGAGATCGCGCTGGGCCGCAGCGGTAGCACACAGCGCCGTATCAACGCTGCAACGCGGGCCATCGAAATCGCCGACACCCGGGGCTACAGCGACCAGCGCATCGGCTTTTCGTTTCTGGCTCGCGCCCGGGTTTCGACACAAAGCAACCCGGAACAGGCGGCGCTGGACTATGCCACGGCATACTCGATCTTCTATACCCTGTTCGGTGCCGACGACATCCACACGGCGCAGACGGCGGTACAAATGGCATGGCTCGCCCTGTCTGCCGGGGCGGTCGATGATGCGCTCGTGTTCATCAACGGGTCAATTCCGGCAGCCCGGCGCGGGCAGGACGCAATCATGCTGTTCAACCTGCTGGCGCTGAAGGCACAGGCAGAAAGCTGGCGCGGCAATACGGCGCGCGCCAAAGAATTGCGGGCAGAAGCGCTGTCATGGGGCAAATACGGATTGCTTTCCGACCGCGACCTGTCCAGAAGGATGGGGCAGATCGCCCAGTTGGCGCCGCCACCCAGTGAACCGGAAAGTTAGAAAGTTTAGCCATGTTTGTCATACCTGCCTTCATAATCGGCGCCGCGCTCGGCTGGTATCGCGCTGGCAAACTCGGAGGCAACCGGCTGGACAAGCTGCAATATGCCTTCGCGCACGGGATTGCCTTCTTTCTGGTCGCGCTGGTCCTGACCCTGATCGCAGATTGGCAGGGCCTGCTGTAATAATCAGGTGAACCCTGTTGCCAGCAGCAGCCGACAGCCCCATATCTGAGTTATGTTGAAGTTCACACCCATTTTGCTGGCGGTGCTCTATGCGCTGTTCATGTACTGGTTTTCGTCGAAACGGCTGAACCACGACCTTGATGCGCGATCGACCCTCATGCGGGATCCGGAACTGGACCGCCTGACCCGCAAGATGGCCGATGCGCTCGATCTACAAAAGATAAAGGTGAATATCTTCGAGATCGACCCGGTCAACGGGTTGGCGGCGCCGGACGGGCGGATTTTCATCACCCGGGGATTCTTCGAGAAATACCGATCCGGCCGTGTCACCGCCGAGGAAATGGCCAGCGTCATCGCGCATGAGCTCGGCCATGTTGCGCTTGGCCATTCGCGGCGGAGGATGATCGACTTTTCAGGGCAGAATGCGGTACGCGTCGCGCTGATGATGATCTTGGGGCGTATTCTGCCCGGGGTCGGCGTCTATATCGCCAATCTTCTAGCATCGATGCTGGCCGCGCGCCTGTCTCGCGGCGATGAATACGAGGCCGACGCCTATGCCGCCGCCCTGCTGACCAAGGCCGGAATCGGAACAGAACCGCAAAAGAGCCTATTCCGCAAACTGGAGGCTCTGACCGGCGCTACCGGCCAGCCGCTGGCGTGGATGATGAGCCACCCGAAAACCACCGAACGTATTCTGGCGATCGAAAAACTCGAAGGCCAATGGCATAACCGATAGGTTGGCGGCTCAGCCTGCCTGCTCCAGGAACTTCGCCAAACGCGGCAAACCCGCGCGTTTCAGGAATACGCGCCCATTGAGGGGAATTCCCAGACTGGCCTCTGCCACCCTCATCTGTTCCTGTACCAACTCCGTCAGGAACGCGGCGTTCTGATGGGCAAATTCCAGCAGGAAACTGTCGGGGTGGCGCGGCGTCACACCGTATTTTGCCAGTACCCGCGACGGAAAATCGCGCAGGTTTGCAGTCACGATTTCAGAAGCCTGCGCCGCGATCGCGGCAGCCAACACATGCCGGTCGCCAGTGTCCGGCAACCAGAGGGTATCTATATCGACGGCTGATGGGTCCACCGACGCCTCCGGCCAGTTCGCCGACAGCAACGCGATTTCCGCGCCGGCGTCCGAACCCTGTTTTCCTGCCGCCAGACGCCATTCGTCCAGAATGCGCGGCGACCAGAGCGGCGTGAAATATCCCGCCTTGGCGATATCCAGCAAAAGGCCGCGCACTCCGGTCGGAAACAGGACGCAGGCGTCCAGTACCACCCGCATCACAGCATCCGCAGGAAGATCGACTTGAGGTAGGCGCTTTCGGCCAGATGCGGATGCACCGGATGGTCCGGTCCCGCCTGACCGGAATGGATGATCTGGGTCGTGCGTCCCGCCTTGCCGATGCCGCGCAGGCTGGCGGTACGGAAGGCTTCCAGTCCGGCAGCGTGCGAACAGGAACACAGGCACAGATACCCGCCGTCCGCGACCAGTTGCGCGCCGAGCCTCGCCACCCGCTCATAGGCCCGCAGGCCCGCCTCCAGCGCCTGTTTGTTCGGCGCGAAGGCCGGAGGGTCGCAAACGACCACATCGAATTTTCGTCCCTCGGCGATCAAACCGGCCATCGCTTCGAACGCGTCGCCGGCATGGGTCGAAAACCGGTCGGTAAATCCGGATTTCGAAGCGCCCTCTTCGGCCAGATCCAACGCTGCGCGCGATCCGTCCACCGCCAGTGCCGAAGTCGCGCCTCTGGCAAGCGCCGCAAGCCCGAAGCCTCCAACGTGGGAAAACACATCCAGTACGGAGCCACCTCTTGCCAAACGAGCCGCAAAGGTCTGGTTGTCGCGCTGGTCAAAAAACAGGCCGGTTTTCTGGCCGCCAAGCACATCGGCCATATAGGTCGCGCCGTTCATCTGTACCGGAACCGGACCGTCGAGCGTGCCATGTACGACAACGGTCTCCTCATCCAGACCTTCCAGTTTGCGCGCCCGTCCAGAAGCGTTCTTTACGACGACCTTCGCCGACAGTATTCCGACAAGCGCCTCGACAATCATCGGCATCCGCTGTTCGGCCCAAGCCGCGTTCGGCTGCACCGCAAACACATCGCCGAAGCGGTCGATGATCACGCCGGGCATGCCATCAGCCTCGGCGTGGACAAGGCGATAGAAGGGGGTATCAAACAGGCGGTCGCGATGCGCCGCCGCATTGGCGATTTTTGCGTTTATCCAAGCCTGATCGATCTGAGTATCGACGTTCAGGCTCAATACGCGACCTGCGATTTTCGACTCGGCGTTGAAAGCACAGAGCGCCAGCGGCTGCCCTGAGTTGTCGTTCATCTGCACGATATCGCCCGCCGGAATTTTCCGCGTTCTGCGGTCCATCACCAGTTCGTTGGAAAAAACCCATGGAAAGCCAAAGCGCACCCGCTGGGGCGAGGCTTTGAGCAGCAGTTTGACCTGCGGATATGTCGGTGTGTCTGTCATGCCCCCCTCTACCCTGCGCGCGCGGATTTAGGAAGGGTCAAGTAAGTATGGCCGACAAACAAGTTGCCGGCCACACTCTTCAGCCCTGATGCCTGTGGAAACCCGTCCGCAGTCCTGAAAAGGCGCTCCGACCGTGTTTGGCAAAATGCTTCATTGAGGCAGTTCGCCGGCCTTTACTAGGCACTCGCTAACAACACTAATGGCCCTACACCGTGACCGGCCGCTGAAAAATCGCGACGAATCATTGTCTAGACTGCGCGTGTGACAGTGATGTGACAACATTTGGGCAGTTATGAAACGATCGGCAGGGTACCTGGTTTCGCCGCTGTACACAGCCAGTTGTACATATATTCGCCGACCGACCGGAAACAGACCACCGTCACTTCGGTATCAGACGTCATCCAGAAGGCTGCCGCCACCAGACCAAGCTGCGAACGCCGGATGACGCCCGGCTTGAAGCCCGCAGGCGATACATCCGCCGGCGTGCCCTTGGCCAGAACATCGCGCACGGCATCGCCCGACAACGTGAAAACGGCCCGCGCATCCGAGACATTGACCGCCAGATGATGTTCGTCAGCCAGCGCCTTTGTCAGCTTGGCGACCGCAGCTTCCGCCTGATCGTAAGGCACGGTCAACAACAACTCGTCCGGCGACATCCAAGCCACCGCGCCTTTGGCCCCGCTTTTGACGGCCAGTGGCGCAGGCACTGCCAGTCCTACTGCCGATTTCACCGCCTTTGCCAGCGCTTCGCTACCCAGATCGCCGCGCAGGGTTATCATGCCCTGAACCCCCGCTTCCGTCACTTTCACCGCGCCGTCGAAGGAGGCGCCGCCCAATACACTCTGGACATCAGACATTTTGCTTTTCTCCTTCGGGATCAAAGAATACCGGATCGACGATTTTCGCCTTGATGACGGCTCCTTCCGTGGTCGGGAAATCGATCACCTCGCCCATGCGCTCCGGCCCGTGCTTGACCAGCCCCATGGCAATGGAGCGATCGAGCGTCGGCGAGTAATACGACGACGTCACACGCCCGATGGTGGTCTTGATCCCCGTCGGCGCAGTGGTGCCATCAACCGCATAAGCACCGTCCGGCAGTACATCGGCCGGATTTTCGGTCAATAACCCAACCAGTTTCCAGCGGTCCGGATCCGTCATGTGGCTGCGTTCCTGCGCCCGCTTGCCAAGGAAATCCGCTTTCTTCTTGGAAATCGCCCAGTTGAGGTTAAGGTCCTGTGGAATGATCGTTCCGTCGGTCTCATCGCCGATCATGATAAAGCCTTTTTCGGCCCGCATGACATGCAGCGCTTCGGTGCCGTAAGGCTGTATGCCGAACTCCGCGCCTGCCTCGAGGCATTTGTCCCAGAAGGCGCGCCCCTGCGAGGCAGGAACTGCAATTTCGTAGGAAAGCTCGCCCGAGAAGGAAATGCGGAAGGCCCGCGCCGGAATGCCGGCCAGCGTACCCTCGGCAAAACGCATGAAGGGCAGCGACTCTTTCGACACATCCATGCCGCCGAGTTTCTCCAGAACCTGCCGCGCCTTGGGTCCGACAACCGCTATCTGGGCATATTGCTCCGTCAGATTGGCGGTGTAGACCTTGAAATCCCACCATTCGGTTTGCAGCCAATCCTCCATCCAGGCATGGATGCGGTCGGATCCGCCGGAAGTCGTGTGGCAGAGGAAGGTATCCTCGTCGAGCCGCGCGACAACGCCGTCGTCGGTCAAAAAACCGTTTTCGGTACACATCAGGCCATAGCGGCAGAATCCGGGTTTCAGCGTAGACATCATGTTGGTGTAGAGCAGGTCGAGAAACTTGCCCGCGTCCGGTCCCTTGACGATGATTTTGCCCAGCGTCGAGGCATCCAGCAGACCGACATTCTGCCGAGTGTTGAGAATCTCGCGTTTCACCGCGTCCTTCTGATTCTCGCCGGCTTGACGGATCGTGTAAGGACGACGCCAGTCGCCGACCGGCTCCCAGACCGCTCCGTTATCCTCAAACCATGCGTGGACCGGTGATTTACGCACCGGCTTGAACAGTTCCGCACGCGCCGAGCCGGCAATCGCACCCATGGAGATCGGCTGGTACGGTGGGCGGAATGTGGTTGTTCCGACGCGGGGAATTTCCGCGTTCAAGCTGTCGGCAAGAATTGCCAAACCGTTGATATTCGATAGTTTTCCTTGATCTGTGGCCATGCCCAGCGTGGTATAGCGCTTGGTGTGCTCCACGCTTTCGTAGCCTTCACGCGCCGCCAGACGCACGTCGGAAACCTTGACGTCGTTCTGATAGTCGAGGAAAGTTTTCATCTGAAGTTTGACGCCCGCGCCTTGCGGCATGGACCATACAGGCAGGATCGGGGCTTCGGCCTCGCTGACAGCTTTCGGAGCCGTGCCTGCCGCAGGTTTGAAGCCGGCGTCTTTCGCCGCATCCCGCCCCGCCTGACCAGCATCGGCAAGTGCGGAAGCCGCATCCAGGTAGCCGTTGGCCGTGCCTGCAACATGCAACATGCCGTTGCCGTCCGCGCCGGTCGGCGGGCGTTTCGGATCGGGACGGAACATGGCCTGCTCAGCATCCCAGTTCAGCTTGCCGCCGCAGTGTGACCATAGGTGCACCACCGGCGACCAACCGCCCGACATGGCCACCGCATCGCAGGCAACCTCTTCCAGAACAGAGCCCTCGCCCGCCTGCACGCACAGCGAGACACCGGTGACGCGCTTGCCGCCTTTGACCTTGGCGATCGCCTTGCCGGTATCGATACGGATGCCCAGCGCCCGGGCCTGCTCCGGCAATGTGCCGTTGGCCTCGGGACGGGCGTCCACGATCACCGGTACAATCAGACCCGCCCGATGAAGGGTGATCGCGGTGCGGTAGGCGTCGTCGTTGTTGGTGGCGATGACAACACGGTCACCGACGCTGACGCCATAAAGGGTGGCATAATCTCGCACGGCACCGGCCAGCATCACGCCCGGCACATCGTTTCCGGCGAAGGACAACGGGCGTTCCAGCGCACCGGTGGCTGTCACGACCTGTTTAGCGCGGATGCGCCACAGGCGATGACGCGGGCCGTCCTTGTCTGGCGTGTGGTCGGTCAGACGCTGATAGGCCAGAACATAGCCGTGATCATAAACGCCGGCACCCAGGCAACGGTTCACGACCGTCACATTGTCCATTTCATTAAGCGTTTTCAGCGTCTCGTTTATCCATGACTCCGCGTCGCCACCGTCGATTTCAACACCGTCAACGATCGCACGTCCCCCGAAATTCGCCGTCTGCTCGACCAGCAGGACACGGGCGCCGGAGCGGCCCGCCTCGAGAGCCGCCGCGAGGCCGGAGATGCCGCCGCCGATGACCATGACGTCGGTGTGCGTGTGGTAGTGTTCGTAGGTGTCGGCGTCGGGATCCTTGGGTGCGGCGCCGAGGCCGGCGGCCTTGCGGATCACCGGCTCGAACACATGTTTCCACGCCGCGCGCGGATACATGAAGGTCTTGTAGTAAAAGCCCGCAGGGAAAAACCGCGTCATCATCTTGTTGAGCGCGCCGATGTCGAATTCCAGCGACGGCCATGCGTTCTGCGGCTGTGCGGTCAAACCGGAAAACAGCTCGGTCGTCGTCGCGCGCTGGTTCGGTTCGAACCGGGCGCCCTCTCCCAGCCCGACCAGCGCATTGGGCTCTTCGGCACCGGACGCGACCAGCCCACGAGGGCGATGGTACTTGAAGCTGCGACCAAGCAACATCTGGTTGTTGGCCAGCAGCGCCGAGGCCAGCGTGTCGCCGGAAAAACCCCGTAACCTCTTGCCATTCCAGCGGAATTCGATCTGCTGGCCGCGGTCTATGATTGTGCCGCCTGTCTGCAAACGTGTGCTCATTTCGCAAAGCCTTTCCAGTCGGGGCGTTTCTTCTTGATCGCGGCGATCAGGTCTTTTGGCGGTTCCGGCGTCTGGGCCGGATAGGTGCCGAAGACCTCGAGCGTGTTGGTGTCGCGCGCGGCGAGGAACCATTTTCCGCAGCCGTAGGAATGCCGCCAGCGCTCGAAATGCACGCCCTTGGCATTCGATCGGTGGAACAGGTAGCTTTCGAATTCATCGTCAGAAGAACCCGCTGCAAAGCGTTTCAGATGGGCCTGGCCACCGGCTGACAATTCGGTTTCGTCGGCCTCTACGCCGCAGTTCGGACAAGTTAACAGAAGCATGGTTCGGCCCCTTTCGGAGTGTATGAATTGCGTATGACATCCGTGCACAGGGCGTATGACACCGCATATGACGGTACGGCGTTAACCTTTGGCCGGTCGGTAACCGCTTTTTCAGCATGACGGGCCATCAGTGTGCCACCCCCGCTGCGACGCTCTCGTCGATAAACCGGCCTTCCTTGAAGCGGTCCAGACCAAACGGCGCGGCCAGCGCACCCGGTTCGCCCTTGGCAATGGTTTCGGCCATGGCCCAACCCGATCCGGGAATGGCCTTGAAGCCGCCGGTGCCCCAGCCGCAGTTGATGAAACAGTTGCCCAGAGGCGTTTTCGACAGGATCGGCGAGCGGTCGCCGGTCACGTCGACGATGCCGCCCCACTGGCGCAGCATTTTCAGGCGCGAGATCATCGGGAAGGTCTCGACCAATGCGCGGACGGTTTCCTCGATATGGTGGAACGAACCGCGCTGGGTGTAGTTGTTGAAGCCATCCGTGCCGCCGCCGATCACCATCTCTCCCTTGTCGGATTGCGACATGTAGCCATGCACGGTGTTGGCCATGACGACCACGTCCATGCAGGGTTTGATCGGTTCGGAGACCAGAGCCTGCAACGCGACGGATTCAACCGGCAGGCGGAAGCCCGCTTTCTCTGCCAGAACGCCGCAATGTCCGGCGACGACCATCGCCAGTTTCTTGCATTTGATTGCACCCTTGGAGGTCTCGACGCCCGTTACCTGACCCTTCGCCTGCGTGATGCCTGTCACCTCGCACTGCTGGATAATGTCCATGCCCATATCGGAACAGGCACGGGCATAGCCCCAGGCTACGGCATCGTGCCGCGCGGTGCCGCCGCGCGCCTGCCACAGGGCGCCCAGAACCGGGAAGCGCGGGCCGTTCACTTCGATGATCGGGCAGAGGTATTTGACCTTGCCCGGTGTGATGAATTCGGTCTTCACGCCTTGCAGGGCGTTCGCATGCGCGGTGCGCTTGTAGCCGCGCACCTCGTGTTCGGTCTGGGCCAGCATCATGACACCGCGCGGGCTGAACATGACGTTGTAGTTCAGGTCCTGCGACATGGTTTCATATAGGGAGCGGGCTTTCTCGTAGATTGCCGCCGAGGGGTCCTGCAGATAGTTCGACCGGATGATCGTGGTGTTCCGTCCCGTGTTGCCGCCACCGAGCCAGCCCTTTTCAATGATCGCCACATTGGTGATGCCGAAGTTCTTGCCGAGGTAGAACGCAGTGGCGAGGCCATGGCCGCCGGCGCCGACGATTATGACGTCATATTCCTTTTTTGGCACGGGCGAAGCCCAGGCGCGCTCCCAGCCCTGATGGTAGCGGACGGCCTCTCTGGCAATGGCGAATGCAGAATAGCGTTTCATCAATAACTCCGGTTGCTAAAGGCCGACAGGCAAACATGCGGCGTGGGCGGACACAAGGCGCATCATAGCATCCTGTTTGGGGTAAATTGAAAATAATACCTCGTAACCTAGCGGCAGTTGTATGACAAAACGCGACACCGCAGCCGTTTGAACGCGGGTTTTACGACACCGTTTCAGCCGCTTTGCCGGATTCTGTCACGTTGATGTGTGCCAATGTTTGCTTTAAGGGGTTTCCGACACCGCCGGCTGTGCTTATCTGGACCTTAACAGAGCGGTTTCGGGGTAAAAAATGATTTGGGCAATTGCCATATTGATGATCGCAGTGTCGCTCTGGGCTGTCGGGCGGCCGTTGCTGCGCAGCGCCGGAACCGGCCCGCGTGCGGCGGAGCAGGACTTGCAGGTCTACAAGGACCAGTTGACCGAGGTCGAGCGGGATCTGGCCCGTGGTGTGCTGGCGCCCGACGAGGCCGACAGTGCGCGGATCGAGGTTTCCCGGCGTATTCTGGCGGCCGACAAGCGCGTGGAGGCGCAAACCGCGGCCAAGGGCGCGGCGCCTGCGGTCAACAGGACGGTGTTGGCGCTGGTGGCGCTGGTGCTGGCCGGCGGATCACTTGGGCTTTATGCGCTGCTCGGCAATCCCGGAATGCCGGACAGGCCGCTTCAGGAACGGCTCGCAGAGGCGCAGCAGCGCCGCGCGGAACGGATGGATCAGGCGAGCGCGGAGGCTCTGGCAAAACCGGTCGAGCTTGGCGAGGTGCCGCAAGACTATATCGAATTGGTGACGCAGTTGCGGCAGGCCGTGGCCGACCGGCCGAACGACATTCAGGGACAGCGTTTGCTGGCGCTGCACGAATCGCGGCTTGGCAACTATGTCGCGGCGCGCATCGCGCAGGGACAGGTCGTGAACCTGCTGGGCGATGCCGCGACCGGCGGGGATTATGCCGCGCTGGGGGAATACATGGTCTTCGCAACCGGCGGCTATGTCTCGCCGGAGGCCGAGGACGCGCTGATGCGGGCGCTGACGCTCGACCCGGAAAACCCGCGCGCGCGGTATTTCTCGGGCCTCGCGCTGGCCCAGAACGGGCGACCCGATATCGCCTATCAGATGTGGTCCGGACTGCTGGCCGAAGGGCCGGAGGACGCGCCGTGGATCGCGCCGATTCGCGGACAGATCGAGGCTCTGGCGCGAGCGGCAGGCGTTGATCCCGCAACCGCCCTGCGCGGCCCGACCGCGAAAGACATCGAGAACGCAGGCGAAATGTCTGCCGACGACCGGCAGCAGATGATCCGAAGCATGGTCGCCGGTCTGGCTGAACGGCTTTCGACCGAGGGCGGCAGCCCCGAGGAATGGGCGCGGTTGATCCGGGCCTATGGCGTGCTGGGCGAGTTGGACAAGGCAGCGCTGATCTGGACTGAAGCCAAACAGACCTTTGCCGACGATCCGGCGGCGATGTCCCTGCTAACGCCGGTGGCGGAAGAGCTGGGCATCAACTGATGGCGATTTACGAGAGTATCGAAGAGTTTCGGGCGGCGCTCGGGCGGCGCGCGCCGCTGGCGGGTCTGGATTTCGGCGACAAGACCATCGGCGTGGCTATTTCCGACGGCATCTGGTCGGTAGCCACACCGCGCGAGACCGTAAGGCGCAAGAAATTCGGGTTGGACGCCGACCGGCTGGACGCAATTTTTGCAGGCGCCGGCGTTGGCGGCATCATCATCGGCCTTCCGCGCAACATGGACGGAAGCGAAGGACCGCGTTGCCAGAAGACCCGCGCCTTCGCGCGCAATCTGGCAGCGCGTTGCGATCTGCCGATCGGTTTCTGGGACGAGCGCCTGTCCACGGTGGCCGCCGAACGCGCCATGCTTGAGGCGGACATGTCGCGAAAGCGGCGCGCCGAACTGATCGACCATGTCGCGGCGTCCTATATTCTGCAAGGTGCTCTGGACCGTCTGAACCATCTGGACCGCTCGGCATGAGCGAAGAAGTCTGGAAACGCGCCGAGATCGAAAGTCCCTGCGTCAAGATCTGCGTGACGCACCCCGCGTCGGGCCTGTGCATGGGATGCTTCCGCTCTCTGGCGGAAATCGCCCGATGGTCGGCCATGACACCGGGGGAAAGGCGCGCCGTCATGGACGAACTGTCCGCGCGCGCGCCTCTTGTGAAGGGCAAGCGCCGCGGCGGGAGCGGCCGTCGCACTCGCTGAGATAAATTCGCGCAATTTTACCGGCTTTGCGCCTGCTATTTGATCCTGATCAATGTTTAGCGCGCGGCATAAGATTAGGTTGGATCTGAACCTAACAAACAGGAGGCGCATATGACGCGCAAACCCCACGAACTGTCCGACGAATTCCCCGATCAGGCTAAACTGATCCGGCAGTTAAAGGTCGATAACAATCATTTTTCCCGCCTCTGCGGAGAGTATGATGTCATCAACCACGACATCCATCTGGCCGAGACCAATGTTCAGCCGGTCGAAGAGTTGACTGAGCAGGAGATGCGCAAGAAGCGGATGGTCCTGAAAGACGAGATTTGGCACATGCTGAAAGAAGCGCAGACGACCGCCTGAGAAACAAGTTACTACCTCTGCCATGTCCTCCGGCTTGGCAGAGGAATTGCGCGCCGTCAGGATGTTCAGAGTTTGGTCAATCCGGTCGGATCGGCCTTAGTTGAGTTACCGGCGGCTCGACACGCTTTGATGCCAGATTCGGGAGCCGCTCCTTCTGCATCAGTTCAAGCATGGCGTGCGTGTTTTCTGCAGTGGCGATCTGTGCCATCGCCATTTGTCCAGCAGCTATGTCAAGGAACCCCAAGGCGATCAGGACCAGACAGCCGAAAAGTTCGAGGTTGTCGCCGGTTCTGAAAAAATACACGATTCCGATAAGGCCCAACGCGACCATCGTCCAGGCCACGACTTCCAAAATCGCGATGACCAATTTCGCGGTACTGTAGGAGTACTTCATTCATTTTTCCGATTCTGTCTTAAATTCGGTGCCCAACGAGGCCCTGTTGTCAAAATTTCAACCTGTCAGCCAACTGTCCGTCGCGCCGATCTCCGGCCTGAAATACACGATCATACGTCCCGCGTCCGGTGCCGTTTCCGTGGCATGCCACGGAGCGACGCCGTGCAGGGCGAAACGGTGTGCGACATAGGTCTCGCCCGGCTTGGCCGTGAGTTCGACGCGGGGGCATTCGGCCCAGATTTTCCGGCGAGTTTCCTGATATACCCCGGTCAGGTCCACGGTCTGCCAGTTGGCCGGATCGCGGTCGGCAAAGGCGGTTTCCAGCATGGCGCGGATAATGTGATGCGAGCCCTCCCAGATGACGAAGGGTGACGCGCCGTCTGGCACCTCGTTTAGCGGGATGCCAAGTATAAAGCCATGATATTCCTCGAGTTTCCGCCTGCGTTCCATGCCGACGGCCTTCAGCCCGTCCAGATGCGCATTGTCCCGCTTGAGGCGATAGCCGAAAGCCGCGTCTGACTCGCCGGCATCCTGTTTCGGATAACCGGGATAACAGACCGAGAGCTGGCCGTCGCCCCAGTCCAACGCATCGGTCCCGATCAGACGCTTGCAGAAATCTCCCGCCTGCCCCGCCAGCGGCGGGCCGTTCCCGACCGCGCCGTCAGGCGCGTTGCCCAGCACATTGACACCGGCAAACCATGTGCCGCCGGAACGTAGCCAGTCTGCAACGTGTCGGGGATCGCGGGCGATCCGGACGGCCTGCGGCGCGACCGCCTGCACCCACTCCGACAGTTGGGGGTCGAACGGGAATTTCACCCATCCCTTTTCTTCGAATGCCGCTGATGTCATCCCGCAATCGCCCGTTGGTTTTTCCGCCGCGCCCGCGTCGGCCACTGTCAGTCTAGCGCCGCTTTGACCCGCGGGCCAGAGCGCCGTTCCGGCGTCAGAGGGCCGTGGC
>JAHEFH010000053.1 GCA_024640245.1 Paracoccaceae bacterium
GGCACCCACTATGTTTCCTCCAGCGGCAGTCAGATAGTCGTTGAACGACTTGCTGGCACTGCTCGCGCCGCCCGCAGACCGCAGGTCAGTGGCTGACGCCACCAGTGTTTCATCAATGGCCGAAGACGCATCCAGCAATCCTGCCCGGATAATCCCGATTACAACACCCCCGATAATCACCAAGGCAGCGGTCAGCACAACCCAGTCAACGGTTACCGCGCCCGAGTCATCCTTGAACATATCTCTTTTTTTCATTTTATCCCCCCCTAGGGAACAGAGTTTCGACAAATCGTAATGTCGGGGGTTCCATACACCCAAGGAGATACCGACAAAACAAGTGGACTCCGACAATACCCGCATCTTAGAGCCGCAAAATATGTCAAAAATTTGTCACAGCATTGAAATCACGAGAAAATATTTCTTTCAGAGGCCAGCGTGGATTCATGATAGAACATCGCGATAACGCAATACGCCGGAGTCGGCTGCTATCTGCCCACACGAAAACCGCCATTGAAGTTCCTCCTCAATACTGTCAGAGTTGCGTTCTGCCCAAGGATAACGCAGCTGGTGAATAGAACGACCCGTGCGACTCCAGCGCCGGAAACGGATAAGTGCTAATGAACATTATTGTTTTCGTGAACGGTGTTGTTCTGCTTTTTTTGGCGCTATTAATGGGCGTCGACGCGCTCCTGTTTAGTGACACCGCCGCTATTTTCGGCGAGGCGGCCATGCTAACCGGTACTTTCGGCCTGTTGCTGATGATCGCCTCGTCCGCTTCATTCGACGGAATGCGCCGCTTGCACGCCTATCTGCTGACGACATCCGTCTGGCTGACAGCGGCGCTTGCCGGTGCGCTGCCACTCTACCTCGCGGACATGCCGCTTGTTGACGCAATCTTCGAGGCGATGTCCGGGATCACCACAACCGGATCGACGGTAATGACCGGGCTGGACCAGACCGAACGCGGCATCCTTTTGTGGCGGGCACTGCTGCAAGCGTTGGGTGGCGTCGGCTTCATCGTCACCGGCATAGCCCTTCTGCCGATCCTCAAGGTCGGCGGTATGCAGCTGTTCCAGACCGAAAGCTCGGATCGGGAAGAAAAGGTTCTGACCAGCGTCAACAAGATCGCAACAGCCACCCTGTTGATCTATCTGGGCATGATCGGCCTCTGCTGTCTCGCCTACCTGGCTGGCGGAATGAATTTTTTCGATGCCATCACGCACGCAATGACGACGCTGTCGACGGGCGGATATTCGAACTACGACGCCTCTTTCGGCCATTTTGACAGCAGTTTCCTGCAATGGACGGCGGCCTTTTTCATGCTGCTCGGCTCGCTACCCTTCGTCTGGTATATCCGCGCCGGTAACCGGCATGTTTTCCGAAGCGAGCAGGTCAAAGCCATGATGTGGAGCCTTGCAATTGTCATTGTGACGCTGGCGGCGTGGTTGTCCTGGGCCGACGGCTTCGCATTGCTGAAGTCGCTGCGCCTTGTGACCTTCAATGTCATTTCAGTGGTCAGCACCACCGGCTACGCCACGACGGACTATACGACATGGGGGCCGTTCGCGGTCTGCTCCTTTGTTGTCCTGACCGCAGTCGGCGGCTGCACCGGTTCAACGGCGGGCGGTGCCAAGGCCATGCGCTGGATCATTGCGTTACGCAGCACACTTCTGCAATTAAAGCGGTTGCAGTACCCCCGTTCGGTTTTCATTCTGAAGTATGAAGGTCGCCCTGTCTCAGAAAGTGTTTTGTCCGGGGTCATCTCTTTTTTCACATTCTATTTCTCCACCGTCATAATTCTTGCGCTGCTCTTGGGGATGTTCGGTCTGGATTTCACGTCTTCCATAAGCGGCGCGCTGACGTCTGTAGCCAACGTCGGACCCGGTGTCGGATCGGTCATCGGTCCTGCCGGAAACTTTGCCTCCCTCAGCGATCCGGCGAAGTTGCTTCTGGCCTTCGGCATGTTCATCGGACGGCTGGAGTTGTTGACGGTTTTTGTCCTGTTCTCGCCTGCATTCTGGCGCGAAGTTTAGTTTCGGCGGCGCCAGGTGAAATCTGCACCGGAATAACTTCAACTGAATTTGACCGCCGTCGCGCAATTACTTGATGTAAATCAATGCTGAAAACAGGGCATCCCCTTAAAAGCTCTCCAACATTTCAGCTTTAAAGGGCTTTCTCCATGATACGTTACCTTGCCACTGCGACTTTGTCGCTGTCGCTCCAAGGCGCTCCTGTTTTCGCAGGCCCTGTTGCGAATTTCGAAGGAGCATTCGGCGATGTCTATGCGATTTACCGATCCGCACTTTTCGCGACGAATTCGGGTGATGCCGAAAAATCGCTGAAAGCCATAAACGGTCTGGACGCAAAGTGGAGCGGTCTCGTTGCCGGTTATTACCTGACGCCTCCGCCCCAGTATCAGGATGACCCGCTCTGGGCCGAAACCGTGGACAAAGTCGGCGGCTACGTGGAAAAGGCCAAGGCAGAGGTCGAAAATGGCCAATTGCCAGTTGCCCACGAAACGCTTGAAGCTGTGCGTGATGAGATCGGAAACCTACACGCCCGGAACAACATCGAAACATTTTCCGACCGGATGAACGCCTATCACGCCGAAATGGAGCATGTGCTGGAGTTGGACCTGTCCACCATTGACGCCGCAACCCAACAGAAATTGCTGGAGCATGCGGCGGTGCTGTCCTATCTCGCGGATGACGTCCTACAGTCGCCTCCTGCAAAAATCTCCGATCAGGCGGAATACGACGCGCTCGCCAACGCATTTGAATCTTCAGTCAAGAAATACCTCGCGGCCGCACGCACGGGTGACGCCGAGGCGCTTAAAGCCGCGGTTGGCGGTCTGAAAGTTCCGTACTCCAAGTTCTTCCTGAAGTTCGGATAAGCCTGAAAAAAACTTGCGGCCGGTCCTGCCATCACTCTTGCGACGGGACCGGTTAACACCTGCGTGACTCCAGTTGCATCCCTTTTGGTTTCACCCTACCTATTGCCGCATGTTCGCAGATATCCTCGCCGCCTTTCGCGCGCCCAAACCTGATCGCCTGACCAACGAAGACGCCCGTCTGGCGCTGACCGCGTTGATGGTCCGCGTTGCCCGCGCCGATCAGGATTATGCCGTCGCGGAGCGCCGGATGATCCTACAGTTGCTGATGGAACGCTATGGACTGTCGGAACAAGCCGCGACCGCCCTGCGCACAGAGGCCGAAGATCTGGAGGCTCAAGCCCCCGACACCGTCCGTTTCACTCGCGTCGTCAAGGAAACAGTCCCCTATGAGCACCGCGAAACCGTGATCGAGGCGCTATGGTCAGTTGTTCTTGCCGACCACCACCGAGATCACGACGAGGACGGATTCATGCGACTCGTGGTTTCACTGCTCGGCATCAACGATCGCGATAGCGGTCTGGCGCGGCAGAGGGTTCAAGCCAAATTTCTGAAATGAATTGGTAATTATCCGGCTTCTTGGAAATTTCGTTCTGTGCGGCCCAGTCAGTTCAATTCAAATCTTTACATCCTTCTGCGGATGTCTTTACGTCAAATGCATGGAAAGTAAGCGGGCCGGCGATCCGAACCGCGCGAGGAGACTACCAATTGAACCAGACAGTCATCGTGATCGGCGCGGGATTTACAGGCGTCTGTACAGCGGAGCACCTCCGGCGCGCAGGCGCCAATGTTATATTGCTGGACCGCGTAAAACCCGGTGACACGGCGCAGGCCTCTTATGGAAACGCCGGACTGCTGGCGCGTGCCGCTATTGTCCCCGCCTTGGAGCCGGACATCCTGCCCCACCTGCCCAAATACCTGTTTTCCCGCCACAGCCCATTGAGCCTGCGGTGGTCCTATCTGCCGAAATTCCTGCCCTTCGGCCTGTCCTTTCTGCGCAATGCGACCGGTGCGCGTGTTCGCAAGATATCGAAGTCCATCGAAATGTTGGCGCATGATACGGTCGAACAGCACTTGGCTCTCGCAAAGGGAACGCCTGCGGAAAAATACATAACTACCGGCACTTTCACCTACCTTCATCCAGACAAGAAGGACTACGATTCAAACCGGTTTTCCAACGCTCTTATGGCTGAAATGGGCGTGATACCGGAGCAACTGAACCTACAGGAACTGAAGGAAATCGATCCGGCCCTCGGCGACGCTTACCAGTTTGGCGCGCGATACAAGGATAATGGTTATCTTTCCGATCCGGCGGCCTATCTTCAGGCGCTCGCAGAGCATTTCGAATCCAACGGCGGCAAATTTGTTCTGGGAGCCGCAAAGGCCATCGACGGCCAGAGCGTCATCTTGCAGGACGGAAACGCACTGAAGGCTGACACGATCGTTATTGCGGCGGGCGCATGGTCGAAGTCCCTGGCCGCCGACTTTGGCCACAAAGTGCCGTTGGAGGGCGAGCGCGGGTACCACCTGATGTTGAAATCGACCAATTTCACGCCGCCGATACCTTATATGATGACAGATGCCAAATCCGTCATGACGCCGATGGACCGCGGTATCCGGATTGCCGGAACAACCGAGTTCGCACCGCTGGATTCACCCCCATCGAAACGCCCGCACGAGTTGCAGCGCACCGCTGTCCGGCGGCTTTATCCCACGCTGACATGGGCCGAAGAGGAAACATGGATGGGTCACCGGCCCTCGACGCCTGACAGCCTGCCGATGCTAGGTAGAACCAAAGCCAATCCGAACGTCATTTTTTCCTTCGGATCGCAGCATCTGGGGCTGACAATCGGGCCGAAGCTGGGGGTTCTGGCCACGCAAATCGTACAGAACCGCGCACCTAACACTGACATATCCGCGCTGGCCGTCGACCGGTTCGACTGACGTGGTCCGGCAACAGGTCGGTTCGCGGCGCAGATATCCTCTTGGAAGCTTCGCAAGCCGGTCCTATAAGAGCCTCAATTCTGTCAGAAAATTCGGAACTTCAGCATGCGCACAGCGAAAATAAGCCGTGATACCGCGGAAACGAAAATCAGCGTCGAGATCAATCTCGACGGAACCGGCAAATACGACAACCGGACCGGCGTGGGCTTTTTCGACCACATGCTGGACCAGCTGTCGCGCCACGCGCTGATTGACATGACCGTACGCGCCGAAGGCGACCTGCACATCGACGACCACCACACGGTGGAAGATGTCGGCATTGCACTGGGCAAAGCCCTGTCCAAGGCTGTCGGCGACAAACGTGGCATCCGCCGTTATGGCTCTTGCCTGCTGCCGATGGACGATGCGCTGGTACGCGCCGCTCTGGATATTTCCGGTCGGCCGTATCTGGTTTGGAAGGTGAACATGCCGACCGAGAAAATCGGCACCTTCGACACCCAGCTGGTTCAGGAATTCTTCACCGCCCTTGCCATGCAAGGCGGTTTGACGCTGCATGTCGAATGCCTCGACGGGTTCAACAGCCACCACATAGCGGAAGCGGCGTTCAAGGCGGTTGCACAGGCCTTGCGCGCGGCGCTGGAGACCGACCCGAGGAAATCCGGCGACATCCCGTCCACGAAAGGCACGCTTTCGGAATGACCACGGTTATCGTCGATTACAACTCGGGCAACCTGAGGTCGGCAGAGAAAAGCTTTCAACGCATGGCGGCCGAAGTCGGCTCAGGCAAGGTCGTTGTCTCTTCCGATCCTGATGTCGTACGCCGCAGCGACCGTATCGTCCTGCCGGGCGTCGGAGCTTTTGGCGACTGCCGCCACAATCTGGGCGCGATCGGCGGGCTGTTCGGCGCGATCGAGGAAAAAGTCCGCACCGGGACACCCTTTCTGGGCATATGCGTCGGCATGCAACTTATGGCGACGCGGGGCCTGGAACATGGCGTGCATCCTGGATTCGACTGGATCAAGGGCGACGTGGTCAAGATGGAACCTGCGGACAAAACCTTGAAAATACCGCACATGGGCTGGAATGAACTGCAATTGCGGACCGACCACCCTGTCTTCAACGGCATCGCTTCGGGCGACCACGCTTATTTCGTGCACTCCTATCATTTGGTGCCGAAGAATGCCGACGACTTAGTGGCCACCGTCGAGTACGGCGGGCCGATCACTGCCGCAGTCGGGCGCGACAACATGGTGGGTACACAGTTCCATCCGGAAAAGAGCCAGAAGACAGGTCTGCGGCTGATCGCGAACTTCCTGCGCTGGGTGCCATAGGCAGTTGTCGAGCGTTAATCGAGCCTGACCCAAACTTCGGACCGGCAAATTGGACCGACGCAGCCCGACACCTTTAAAACGTCGCCCCGGTGAAGTAACTCCGACTGGAAAACCTTGTCGGCCTCGTGCGACCAAAGCTGGCCGCCTGTATATTTGCCGCGCCCGTCATGTTCCATGTTCCAGACGATTTGGCGATTCAGATGCTGGTAATCCTGGCGCGGACTGTCGCCCATGTCATAGGCGGCCTTGATAACGCCGCATGTCTTGCCCGGATCATTGCTGCATTGGTCGAATACAACATGAAGCACTCCGCCGGATTTGTCGAATTCCGTTCTGAAAGTTCCACTCAGTTCATCAGCTTCCGCGGGAATGGCCGGCGTCAGAACGACTGCGAAGACGGAAAGGAATTTATTCATGTCACTCTCGTGGATTCGGCTTCAGCCAACCTGCTCCCGAACGCCCGAGGCGTCAAGGGCAACACTCAGATGCTTTAGCGCTTTGCAATGGACCGCCGATCAGGCTAAGACGCGCGCAAAGAAATAAATGCGAGTCTGACCATGATCCTGTACCCTGCAATCGACCTCAAAGACGGTAACTGCGTGCGCCTGTACAAGGGTGAAATGGATCAGGCGACGGTTTTCAACGACAATCCGGCGGCGCAGGCCAAGGCCTTCGAGGACGCTGGTTGCGAGTGGCTGCACCTTGTGGACCTGAACGGCGCTTTCGCAGGTGAACCGGTCAACGCGGCTCCGGTCGAAGCTATCCTGAAATCCGTTGGCGTGCCGGCTCAACTGGGCGGCGGCATCCGCGATCTGGCGACCATCGAGCGTTGGCTGGACAAGGGTTTGCGCCGCGTGATCCTCGGCACGGTCGCAGTAGAGAACCCGGAACTGGTAACCGAGGCGGCTGGAAAATTCCCCGGACAGGTCGCGGTCGGCATTGATGCGCGAAATGGCAAGGTAGCCACCCGCGGATGGGCCACGGAGACCGACATCGATGCCACCGAACTGGCCCGCCGGTTCGAGGACGCGGGCGTCGCGGCGATCATCTACACCGATATTAACCGCGACGGCGCGATGCAGGGCCCGAATGTCGAGGCAACCGCCGCGCTGGCGCGGGCGGTTTCCATTCCGGTCATCGCATCGGGCGGCATCTCGTCCATGGACGACCTGCGCGCGCTGAAGAATTGCGGCGCTACGCTGGATGGCGCGATTTCCGGACGTGCGCTCTATGACGGCGCGATTGACGTGGCCGAGGCGGTCAGGCTGCTAAAAGCCTAGTCTTCGCCTTTTTTAGGAAAAGATAGAGGGCGACCGTCTGCGGCGGTAAAACCAGCGCCAGTTTGACGAGTGTTAGCGTTGCCTTGAGCCGGAAATCCTCGCCGCCATCCAACAGCGACACGATCACCAAATTCTCCGCATAGTCGGCAACCGATCCCCAAACTGCCATTGCAACGAGCAGCGAGTATTTTTTCGGGTCCGGCGCATTTTGCAAAGAAGCAATTGCAAAGGCAGCGACAACAATCGGCATCGCCAGCGCGATATGCGTGGTGACCCAACGGTGCAACGCGATATCCTGCGCGCCATAGGAATAAAGGAAGGCCCTTGTCTGCGACTCGGTGAAAGCATAGTCGAGCCATGTCAAACCGGACAACCGCGTCGCCAGCACGGCGGATGCTATAATCAGGCCGGAGGCAAGCGCCGCCACGACGATAACAAAGTTAAAGCTGGTCTTCGGCACTCCTGTCCCCCTTGCCGAACAGATTATCCTGCATGCCACAAAAGGAAAGCATCACATTGTCATTGAATTGTCATGGTTGCAGCAATAAGACACTCGCATGTTGAAAATCCGCATTATCCCCTGTCTGGACGTCAAGAACGGCCGCGTCGTCAAAGGCGTGAATTTCGTCGATCTGATCGACGCCGGAGATCCGGTCGAAAGCGCCAAGGCCTATGATGCCGCGGGTGCCGATGAGTTGTGTTTTCTGGACATTGCCGCGACCGTTGAGAATCGCGGAACGATGTATGACGTGGCACGGCGAACGGCCGAGCAATGTTTCATGCCGTTGACCATCGGCGGCGGTGTCCGCAATCCCGATGATGTGAGGAGCCTGTTGCTGGCAGGCGCTGACAAGGTTTCTTTCAACTCGGCAGCCGTCGCCAATCCAGATGTCGTGGCTGACAGCGCCAACCGCTTCGGAAGCCAGTGCATCGTGGTCGCGATCGACGCCAAGACGGTATCACCGGGAAAATGGGAAATATTCACCCACGGCGGAAGCAAGAGCACCGGCGTGGATGCGCTGCAATTCGCCAAACTGATGGAATCCAAGGGTGCGGGCGAAATCCTGCTGACCTCGATGGACCGCGACGGAACCCGCGCCGGTTTCAACCTTCCCCTGACCCGCGCGATTTCGGACGCGGTGTCGATCCCTGTGATAGCCTCAGGCGGCGTCGGGACGCTGGAGCATCTGGTCGAGGGTGTGAAAGAAGGTCACGCTTCGGCGGTTTTGGCTGCCTCCATCTTCCATTTCGGCGAATACACGATAAAAGAAGCTAAAGAATACATGCATGCCGCAGGCATCCCAGTCAGGTTGTAGTAAATGGCCAATGTTCTTACCCGCCTCGCGCGGACTATCGAAAGCCGCATCGGCGAAGACGAACGCAAATCCTATGCCGCCAAGCTGTTCAAGCGCGGGCCGGAAAAATGCGCCGAGAAATTTGGCGAAGAGGCGGTCGAGGCAATCATCGCGGCGACAAAGGGTGACAAGAAGAACCTTAAAGAAGAAGCGGCAGACGTGATTTTCCACCTGTTCGTCATGCTGTCGTCACGCGGCGTGTCGCTGGAGGATGTTCTGGGCGAATTGGAACGCCGCGAAGGCAAATCCGGCATCGTTGAAAAGCGGGAACGCAAGAAGAAACCGAAGTAACCCTGTTTTTCGGCAGGCTGGTTCAGGGAACCTCGACGCTGTAGAAATTCAGTCGCGCAGGAACGCGTACCCCTTGCGGGGTGACATATTTCTCGAATTCAACCGCGACTCTGTCCGCAATGGCTTGCGCGTCTTCCTGTGTTCCGCCTTTTTCCCGCAAGATACGAGACGCCGGCCCGATGCTCGAAGATACTCGGGCCGCTGAAAATAGATCGCCCTGCGGGTAGAGCGGCACTTCGACAACCTCGGCCTGCGAATTGGGCAGACCCGCCTCTCGAAACAGCCCCAACACCCGCTTGGTGTCATGGAACGCCATAGGTCCCGGTGCGTTCTGATCGAGCGGCGGCACCTTGCCCAGTTGGGCGATCGCGGCGTCGCGCGGTACGCGGAACCAGGGATTTTCCTCCAAAGGGCCCCAAGACGCAAAGGTCATGCGCCCTCCGGGTTTGACCGCGCGGGCCATATTGGTGAAGGCAGCGGCAGAATCTTCAAAAAACATCACCCCGAACCGCGAGACGACCTGATCGTAGGCCTTCGGTTCAAACGGATGCACCTGTGCGTCTGACCGGGTGAAACGGGCATGGTCATAACCTGCCTCTTTCGCCCTCTGACGCGCGCGCTCCAGCATTCGCGCGGCGATGTCCAACCCCTCGACCGCCCCGCCCGGCCCGACACGCTCGCACAGCGCCAGAACGCTGGCGCCAGTGCCGCATCCGACATCCAGAATCGTCTGGCCGGTTGCTATGTCGGCCTTGGCCAGAAGATGCTCCAGAACGCCCGACAGGAGCGTGTCTATACTGTCCTGTAGCTCTACCCACTGGGCGCCCGTTGCGGAATCCCAGAACTCAGCCTGATCCGCGTTCACTATTTTTTGCCCTGACATGCCCGACCTCCTATTTCTTGTTGCAACAATAACATGGAAACCCGGCAGGCCAGTTATAAATATGTTTCGCGGCGTTCAAGGCCCGCCCGTTCGGATTTGGCCTTGCATCCCGGGGTTCGACGGCCCCACTCTGGCGCAGAAAGACCAAGGCGGCTTAAGGATATTGCATGTTAGATCACCAACATCACGACCACTTGGATCCTGACGGAGGCGATGCGCGCGTGTTCTGGGCGGTGGTCATCAATCTGGCCTTGACCGTTATCCAGATCATCGGCGGCATCCTGTCAGGCAGTCTGGCGCTGATCGCGGATGCGGTTCACAACCTTTCGGACGCCATGTCCCTTTTGATCGCATTCTTCGCACGCAAGATAGCGAGGCGTCCCGTCGATGAGAATATGACTTTCGGCTACGGTCGGGCCGAGATGGTTGCCGCACTGGTCAACTACACCACACTGATCGCCATCGGCCTGTATCTGGCCTACGAAGCCGTTTTCCGCTTTTTCGAACCGGCAGAAGTCGACGGCTGGCTGGTGGTCATAATCGCTGGCGTTGCCCTGATCGTGGATACAGGAACGGCGCTGCTGACCTTCAGCCTTTCGAAACACAGCGCCAATATACGCGCCGCTTTTCTTCACAATATTGCCGATGCTCTGGGCTCAATCGCCGTGATCGTGGCGGGTACAGTGATCCTTTTGTATGACTGGCGCCTGATTGACCCGCTGGTGACGCTGATGATCGCGAGCTACATCTTTTGGCAGTCAATTACAGGCATCGGCAGTGTCATCCACATCCTGATGTTGGGAAGCCCGCCGGAACTGGATACCGGTGAAGTGGTCGCTAAGATCCTGTCCATCGAGGGCGTGGCCGACGTTCACCACCTGCACCTTTGGCAGATGCAGGAGCACGAAAATGCGCTGGACACCCATCTGGTGATCAAGAGCGGCGAATGGGGAAATGCCGACGCAATCAAACTGGCCGTAAGGGAGGCGCTGCTTGCCAACTTCGGCATCGCCCATTGCACGCTCGAGATAGAATGCTCGGTACACGCCTGTGTCGCGCCAAGGACGATAGGTCACGAAACCTCGTCCAAATAGCCTCGGTCTTTTGCCGGGTTTCAGCGAAGAATTCATGCACAACACCTCCCGCTTCGATCCGGTTTGCTATGTCCTGGATTCTTGTAATGACAACCCGCTTCTGAACGAACACGAAAGGTGACTTCAACCCGACCGAAGTCTATGTAGCGTGCATGAGGAAGGCTTGGGAAATGCACCATAAAGTGGGGGATATGGTGGGCGACCCTGGAATCGAACCAGGCGTGGGTCACCCCGGGGGAGTTACAGTCCCCTGCCGCACCTTGCAGCCCGTCGCCCTAAGCTCGGCCTGAATAATGCGACGCAGGTACCGCGTCAACACTAAAACATCGCAAAATCGGAAACGCCGCCCCTTGCTTGCGCCGCGGCTCCGTGCCATGACGGGTCCACCCCGACGGAGCGTTGCCGCATGGCCCCCAGAAACAAGAAAAAGCCGACCTGGATTGTCGAAAAAGAGCGTGAACGGCGCGCCGGAGCGGCTGAAACCGTCTGGCTGTTCGGCATCCACGCCGTGCGTGATGCGCTGATGAACCCGGCTCGGGTAAAGTTGCGTCTGGTCTTGACCAAAAACGCGCTCGACAAACTGGAGGATGCGGTTGCGGCGGCCGGTATCGAACCAGAAATTCACGACCCGCGAAAGTTCGACGTTCCGATCGACCCGCAGTCCGTGCATCAAGGTGCTGCGCTGGAAGTCAAGCCGCTGAACTGGGGCGATATGTCGGAGCTCTGCGCGCCGCGCGGTGATGCGCCGCTGGTTTTGTTGCTCGACCGCGTCACCGACCCGCATAACGTAGGAGCTATTCTGCGCTCGGCCGAGGTTTTCGGAGCCCGCGCCGTTATTGCCCCGCACCGCCACTCCGCGCCGGAGACGGGCGCCTTGGCGAAAACGGCCTCTGGAGCTCTGGAACGTCAGCCCTATTTGCAGGTTCGCAACCTGTCCAAGGCAATGAACGGCCTGCGCGAACTGGGCTATTTCATCATCGGGCTGGACGGCGAAGCAGAAATGACGCTGGAAGCTGCACTGAGGACCGCGCACCCTGCCCCGATCGCGCTGGCTTTGGGTGCCGAAGGTCCGGGCCTGCGCGAACTGACGCGGGAAACCTGCGATGTTCTGGCAAAAATTCCATTTGCCGGCTCTTTTGGCTCGCTGAACGTGTCCAACGCCGCGGCCATATCGCTCTATGCGGCATCGCGCAAACCATAGTGATCATCACGCGCATGCGGAAATTCAGAGCCGATTCGGCTCGAATCTGTCCTGATCGATCCGGAAATTTCTGAATCTTCACGTGTCGTTGGCGGTTTCTCACATCTCCGAGAGCCGACTGGCGACGGGACTGCATTTGCGGCATATCTTCTAGAAAACAAGAGGATTCACATGCATCTGACCCGACGAACCGCTTTGGCCCTGCTGGGAGCAACCATTGCCCTGCCCGTTCAGGCAAGCGAAAATCCGGTGTTTTCCGAGAACGGTATAGCGATCAATGGATATGATCCGGTCGCCTATTTCACCGCCGGCGAACCGACAGAAGGTTCCACCGACCATTCAACCGAATGGAATGGCTCCAAGTGGCTGTTTTCAAACGCAGAAAATAAAACATCTTTTGAAGCAACCCCCGAAAAATTTGCACCGCAATATGGCGGCTACTGCGCCTATGCAGTGTCCAAAGGGTATACCGCCTCGACCCAACCGGACGCGTGGACAATTCACGAGGGCAAGTTGTACCTTAACTACAACAAGGCAGTGCGCCTGCTCTGGTCGCAGGACATTCCGGGTCATATTTCCAGCGCCGACGGCAACTGGCCGGATGTGCTGAACTAGGCCTGTTACGTAACGTATGTTCACGAAATGTTTTAAAGCTCTTTAAATTTATTCATGTCATCCTACCTCTACTAACGAAGCAGGGGTTGGAACTTCCTGCTTCATGACACTGTCCCTCGTTCCAAAAACTTAGCGCCTGGAGCAATGCTTTGGGCGCTTTTTTTCGGCGAACCACTTACAGAACAAATGGTTTGCCGAACAGGAGTAAGAGCCATGCTGGCAAATCCGACCGACTCCGAAATCCGCAGGATTTTCGAAGAGACGAGGACTATTGCCCTGATCGGCGCGTCCCCCAATCCGAGTCGCCCGTCGCACCGGGTCGCTAATTTTCTGGTCGGGAGAGGATATCGCGTCCTACCGGTGAACCCGGGCATCGCCGGAAAGACGCTTTTCGGCGAAACGGTATACGCAAGCCTTTCCGACATTCCTCCGGATATTACTATCGACATGTTGGATATTTTCCGGCAGTCGGCGGCAGTTACTCCTGTGGTGGAAGAAGCACTTGCCGCGCTCTGGCCGCTTCCGAAAACCATTTGGATGCAAATCGGTGTAATAAACGAGGAAGCCGCTGAAAAAGCGCGCGCCGCAGGGATCAATGTTGTCCAGAACCTGTGCCCGGTCACTGAAATAGGTCGTCTGCGACGCGACGCCTACTGATTCAAACGACAGAACACAAAGTTGCCGCGACTTTCTAATTCCCTTCCGAAACCATCTGTAATCCAGTGGCTGAAACCTGCCGACGACCATTTATAATCTGGCCTTTACCTCTGTTTGCCGTTACTTTTTCAAAAAATGAGGCAGGCAGCCAATGGCAGTAAAAGAACCAATATTTGCCGTGGATATGACACCTATGGGCGTCAATCTGTGGCAGCGGGGCCGTTCCGGGGATTGGCTCGGCCTTGGTTTTGTGCCGAGCAATGCCGGAAATTTCGCTCAGGCAGTTGAGGATCTGCGGATGCGTTCATCGCAGAACGGTAGAAATTCCGCCGAAATCCGCATTGCAAAATCAGAAGTCTACTTCACCAAAATCAAAGCTGATATGGCACCGGACAAACCAACGGACGAAGCCATTCTTGCCCTTGTTGCAGACAGGATACCATTTCGGGACAAAACGGCGCGCATGGCCGTGGACACATGCCGGCGCGGTTCGGGCAACCTCGCCGTTGCTATTGTCCCTATCACGGTACTGGAGGCCGCCGCGGAGTTCGCAAAACTTCACGGGTTTGAGCCAAGTTATTTCACGACACTGAACAACCCCATGATATTTCCCTCCGAACCGAAGTTCCGGCTGAACGAGCCGGCGAGGTCGTTGCCTGCTCTCAAGCCCGTTCCGAAAAGCAGGACCATGCTGGCCATTTCTGCCAGCGTCGCTTTGGCGGCCCTCGGAATGTTTGTCGTCAGCGAGGTGCTGTACCCGCCTTCGGCTTCCGGCGTGGTCAACGTGGTCGATGCAGATCTTTCCCCGGCTCCGGCCTCGATGGTTTTGCCGCAACCGCAATTAAAAGTACCTGACGTTGTCGCAACCGGAACCACCGGCCCGACACCCGACTTCGCCGCCGACATTCCGGCGCCAAAAGCGTTGCCCAAGGCGCCCTTGCAAATCGCTGTCGCGCCGGAATCGGCCGTTCCCGAGATCGCCGCCAGTCAACCGCGCGCGGCGAGCGCTCCGGTCAGGATTCTGGCCGGAACGAACGCGAGCGATGACTCCGGCTTCGAGCCATCCGGACTGGCGAAGCAGACCCGGCGCCTTCTTAACAACTCGTTCATTTCTATCGAGGAACCGGCAGAGGGGCAGACAGGACGCAAGACCATCAGGATTTTGCCATCCGACCCCGGCAAGGGATCCTACAACAACCGCTTCGACCCACGAACCTTTGTTCGCGTAGCACAGGCGCAAACCGCGAATGATTCCTCCTCTGGCCTGCCCGACGTGGACAATGAACTACTGCGCATCACAGCGGATGGCGTTCCCCTGTTCCAAGGCCGTCCCAGCGCGGTTCCCCCGCAGCGCCCCGGAACCAGCCCCGCGGCATCTGACGACGGGCTGAAAGCCTTCAGTGACAGCATAGTCCAGGTTCTTGACGGACAGGCCACCGCAGCGGCGGTTGATGTCTCCGGTATACGGATTCAAAAAGCCTCGCTGAGTACGGTCCGGCCGCGACCGAACCCGCGCCGCAAGCAAGAGCCCGCCCCTGCTGCGACTTTTGAAAACAGTCTACCGGTAAAAACAGCTTCTGCCACGACTGTGCGGCCAAAGCCGCGCCCTGCCAGTCTGGCACGCATAGCGCAGCAAAGAGACATCAATGCGGCGGCGGAACAGGCCGCAAGAGAGGCGATACGCGAAAATATGCCGACGGTAAACGCCTTGTTTGTAAGCCTTTTACCGAAACCGAGACCAGACGATATTGAGAAGCGCATCGCGCGCACAAAACCCAGTTTGACAACTGCGAGGACACGCTCTAATGCCGTCGTCCGAACCGCCCCACCAGGTGGCGGACAGAGCAACGGTACAATGACAACATCGAGCACACCCAAGTCAGTCGCAGCGCTGGCAACCGAAAAAGCGCGAATATCCAAGAATTCGCTGAGCCTGATCGGTATCTTCGGAACCAGTTCGGCCCGCCGCGCCCTTCTACGCCTGCCGACAGGACGTTACATTAAGGTCAAGCAAGGCGATGACGTCAGCGGCTGGAAAGTGTCGGCTATCGGTGAAAGCTCGGTCATGATCAAAAAAGGCAGCCGTGATGAAGTGCTGCGGATGCCGGAATAGGTTTTCAGAACCTATAGCAGGATCGCCGCCGCAAGCCCCAGAAAGGCGAAGAACCCGACAACATCGGTGACCGTGGTTACAAACGCGCCCGAGGCCAGCGCCGGGTCGACGCCGAATTTCTCGAGCCACAACGGGACCAGAATACCCGCGCTTCCGGCAACCAGCAGGTTCACGATCATCGCTGCGCCGAGCACGACGCCCAGCAGGGCTGAACCGAACCAGACCACGCCAACCACGCCAATAATTACTGCGAACAAACAGCCGTTCAGCAGACCGACCGTGGTTTCACGCCGGATCACGCGCCAGGCATTGGCAGAGGTCAAATCCTTGGTAGCAAGCGCGCGGACAGCGACCGTCAGGCTTTGCGTGCCCGCGTTGCCGCCCATCGAGGCGACAATCGGCATCAGAACCGCCAGAGCCACGATCGCCTCGATCGTATCGGCAAACTGGGCGATGACCATCGAGGCGAGGATGGACGTCAGCAGGTTGACTGCCAGCCAGGGAAACCGCTGACGGGTGGTCGTGAAGATGGTGTCGGTCAGGCTGCCCTCGCCGACACCCGCAAGGCGCTTGATGTCTTCGTCGGCTTCTTCTTCCAGAACCTCCATCGCGTCATCGATAGTAATCACACCGACCAGCCGGTTTTCCGCATCCACAACTGGCGCGGAGACCATGTTATACTGGTTAAACGCATAGGCGACATCGGCCTGATCCTGCAAAACGGGAATGGTCAGGAAATCCTCGTCCATAATGTCGACAAGCCGAACGTCGCGGCCATTGGACATCAGGCTGGAAAGCGGCACCTTGCCGATCGGTTCCAGCCTGGGATTTACCATCACAACGTCATAGAACCGCTCGGGCAGGTCGGTGTCGGTGCGCAGAAAGTCGATCGCTTCGCCCACCGTCCAGTGCTCCGGCGCCATGACCAGTTCACGCTGCATCAGACGACCGGCGGATTCCTCGGGATATAGCAGCGCGTTTTCGACCGCGATCCGGTCGGATACATCAAGCGCATCAAGCACACGGGCCTGCTGGTGCAGCTCCAGTTCCTCGACAAGATCGACCACATCGTCGGTTTCCATATCGCGGAAGGCACCGCCGACAACACTGTCCGGCAGACTTTCGAAAATTTCGCTGCTCAGCGCCTCGTCCATTTCAGCCAGGACTTCACCGTCGAAATCCGCGCCCCAGAACGTGACAAAGGCATTACGCTCTTTCGACCCGATCTGTTCGAGGATATCGGCGATATCGGCGGCGTGCAGGGGTTCCAGCATCCGGTCGAAAGTCGGCCTGTCATTATCCTCGATTGCCTGCAAAATGGCATCGATCAACCCGCCTCCGACCTCGTAGGCGCGGTCGGTCTGATCGATGTCTTTTGTCGGAATCTCGCTCATCTCAGCCTCTGAATGTTCTCTTACAGCATCCCATATCGCTCCGCCAACGCAAGCGATCTTTTGAATATTTTTGTAACTGTTTCAGGTTTTTCAGTCCGGATTTTTCTTGCTTTTTATGGTCCGGACGGGTCTTGTGCGGTGGCTCTAAATCAACTGGATACTGCGATGCCCTCTACAAAAAACCTGCTCTCGGGTCAAACGCTTGCGTTTAAATCCAGCCCGTTTACAGACGGTCCCGAAGCGGCCCTGCACAACGCCCGCGGCGCGGTTGTCATTCAGGACGGCAAGATCATCGGTATGGGCGGCAGGGATGAAATGCGTGCGACCCATCCCGATGCGGAAGTGACGGACTATGGCGACGGGTTGATCATGGCGGGGTTCGTCGATGCCCATGTGCATTACCCGCAGACCGGCATCGTCGCCAGTTGGGGCAAGCGGCTGATCGACTGGCTGAACAGCTACACCTTCCCCGAAGAAATTGCCTTCAGCGATCCCGACTACGCCGCCAGAACCGCAGACCTGTATTTCGACATTGCGCTGTCGCATGGCGTGACGACCTGTGCCAGCTATTGCACGATCCACCCGACCAGCGTGGACGCGTTTTTCACCGCTGCGCAGGCGCGCGGGCTACGCAGCATCGGAGGCAAGACCTGCATGGACCG
>JAHEFH010000170.1 GCA_024640245.1 Paracoccaceae bacterium
CGGCCAACCACGATTCAGAAGGACTGGCCGTCGACCGCAATGGCAATATCTTCGTTTCGTTCGAGGGTTTCGATCGTGTCCGCAAATACAGTTCCGTAACCGCAAACGCGCAGGATATCCCGCGCGCGAAGGGCTTCGGCTCATTGCAGTTTAATTCAGGGCTAGAGGCGCTGGCAATCGATAACGCCGGCACACTCTATGCCGTACCGGAACGCTCCGGCGCGTTAAACCGTCCGTTTCCGGTCTTTCGCTTCAAGGACGGAAAGTGGGACCTGCGATTGTCGATCCCGCGCAGCAAGAATTTCCTGCCGACCGGCGCGGATTTCGGGCCGGACGGACGGTTCTATCTGCTCGAACGCGATCTGGCAGGCCTTCTGGGCTTCCAGACGCGCATCCGCCGGTTCACACTCGGGCCGGACGGGTTTGGCAACGAAGAGGTGCTGCTCGAAAGCCGGATCGGGCAATTCGACAATCTGGAAGGTATTAGCGTCTGGCGGGACGACCGGAACCGGATTCGCATCACTCTGGTCTCGGACGACAATTTCTTCCTGTTCCAGAAAACCGAGCTAGTCGAATTCGTAGTCACTACACCCTAGCGAGGTCCGGCGCCGACGCCGTTCGCGGCATCCCAGTCCGTCAGGATTTTGTATCCCTCCGCGCCGGTTTCCACGAAGTTGAACAACTCTATATCCTTTTCCGACACAGTGCCGATTTCCACCAGCGCATCCCAGTTCACGATCCGGCGCCAGAAAACCTCGCCGAACAGCAGAATCGGCATTTTCTTCATCCGGTTGGTCTGGATCAGGGTCAGCGTCTCGAACAACTCGTCCAGCGTGCCGTAACCGCCGGGAAAGACTGCGATCGCCTTGGCGCGCAACAGGAAATGGAATTTTCTGGTCGCGAAATAGTGGAAGTTGAAGCACAGGTCGGGCGAGCAGTAACTGTTCGGAACCTGTTCGTGGGGCAGCACGATGTTCAGCGACATCGACGAACCGCCCGCCTCTGCCGCGCCGCGGTTTCCGGCCTCCATGATGCCCGGCCCGCCGCCGGTGACGATCACGTTCTCGCGGCCGTAGCTGCGCATGCTGCGTTCCGTAACCAGACGCGCGAACTCCCGCGCTTCGTCATAGTAATTCGACAGGTCGCCCAGCGCCTTTGTCCTGGCGTTGTCCTTCTTGGACGGCTCGGGAATGCGCGCGCTGCCGAACATCACCACCGTGCTTGTGATACCGCGTTCCAGCATCGCCAGTTCCGGCTTCATCATTTCCAGCTGGATGCGCGTCGCGCGCAGCTCGTCGCGGCACAGGAAATCGCCGTCTGCATAGGCCAGCCTGTAGGCGGGCGAACGCGTCTGGGGCGTATCGAGCATTTCTTCGGACTGTTTTAGGTCGGTTTCCGCATCGGGGAACCTGATCTGCTTTAGTGGCATGACGTTTTGTCCTCTTTCTGTGTCGCGGTGCATTGCGCCCCTTGGGTGAAAGAACTATAGCTTGCGCCCAATTCTATCCAGACGCCAATTGGAGAAAAAATGTCTAACGCTCAGCTAGAGACCGCCATCGAGGCCGCGTGGGATGCACGCGATCAAATCACGCCATCGACCAAAGGCGCGACCCGCGACGCCATCGAAGCAACGCTGAATGCCCTGGACAGCGGATCGCTGCGGGTTGCGGAGCGCGGCGCGGACGGCAACTGGACTGTCAACCAGTGGGCCAAGAAAGCCGTCTTGCTGGGTTTCAGGCTGAAGGACATGGAACCCCAGTCAGGCGGACCTCAGGGCACCGGCTGGTGGGACAAGGTCGACAGCAAGTTCAAGGGTTGGGGCGACGACCAGTGGCGCGCGTCAGGGTTTCGCGCCGTGCCGAACTGCATCGTTCGCAAATCCGCCTATATCGCCCCCGGCGTGGTTCTGATGCCGTCCTTCGTAAACCTCGGCGCCTATGTCGATGAGGGCACGATGGTCGACACCTGGGCTACGGTCGGCAGCTGCGCCCAGATCGGCAAAAACGTGCACCTGTCCGGCGGCGTCGGCATCGGCGGCGTTCTGGAACCGATGCAGGCGGGTCCGACCATCATCGAGGACAACTGTTTCATCGGCGCGCGCTCCGAGGTCGTCGAGGGCTGCATCGTCCGCGAAGGCTCGGTTCTCGGCATGGGCGTGTTCATCGGCCAGTCGACCAAGATCCTCGACCGCGAAAGCGGTGAAGTCATGTACGGCGAGGTTCCCGCAGGCTCCGTTGTCGTGGCCGGATCCATGCCGTCCAAGGGCGGTGTGCACCTGTATTGCGCCGTGATCGTGAAAAAGGTCGACGCCAAGACACGCTCGAAGACCTCGATCAACGAGCTGTTGCGCGACTGATAACAGCGACGGAATTCTGAACGGGCACGGCTGGTATTCCAGCCGTGCCCTTTTATATTCGGGTCATGGGCGCCCTTGTTTCCTTCAGAACACTGCAAGCGATCAGCGACCTTCAGGCGCTGGCCGAAGGCGTTCTGGACAATTCCCTGTCAGTCGTGCCCCTCTCGGGATCAGGGCGCGAAGCTCTGCGCGGACTAGTCAAGACCGAGCGCTGCATGTTCGACAGCGACGCGAGCCTGAAGCTCTGGCCTGTGCTGAACAAGCTTTCCGAGGACGCGGCGCAACCCGAAGCCGTCTGCGCGCTCGCCAATGGCATACTGGCGGCGAACGCGTTGCAGGGCGGCGACAGGAAAGAAGTCGCGGGGAGCCTTTGGTCCGCTTCGGTCCATCGGCTCCGACAATTGCCGCCCAGATTGCGCGGACCTCTGGCGCGCGCCGCAGGACGAACGGCAGACCTGCACCGGTTCCCGGACCGCGCGGTCCCGACCGGTGACGACAAGGTCTCTGTCGATCTGGCCGGGATCAGCGAGCGTCTGGTGAAAATCGGGCAAGCCGTTACCGAAGAGGAAATCCAGCACATCGCGCGCGCCGATTACGGCTGCGACCGTGACAGGCATCTTTCAGCCCTTCGGCAAGTGATATTCAATCAGGACTGCGTATTCACGGACGCGCAGGGCTGGTATCCTTCCGAGGTCGTGGAACTGGTGTCTCATGTCCCGACCGAACCGGCCTTTGCGGTGGCGACGGCGATCCTGCTGAACCATTGTATCCACAAAGGCGATCTGCAAGGCAGCACGGACTTTCGCTGGGAAAACAACGCCGCGGCCTATCTGGCGCTGCCACCCGAACTCCGCGGCCCGATACTCGCCGGATTTCGGGCGATCTACGAGTCCGACGACAACTGGTCGCCCTATTATTCCGCTCTGTTCGACAGCGCGGAAAACCGGGCTGTTCTGCTGCCGCAACCGCTGCCCGAGTTGACGCGGATGTGACCTCTTATCAGCGGATATGATTTGAAATAATTTCCTGTCCAAGACACATTCGGGCATGGAATTGATTTTCGCCTATATCGCGGGGCTGCTGACCCTGATCAACCCCTGCATCCTGCCGGTGTTGCCGATCGTGCTGGTCTCCGCGCTCAACGCCGACCGGCGCGGCCCGCTGGCGCTGGCGGCGGGTATGAGTCTGTCCTTTGTCGCCTTCGGCGTATTCGTAACCGCCTTCGGGTCGGCAATCGGCCTGACGCAGTACCTGCTGACCCAGATCGGCGCGGCCATGATGGTGGCCTTCGGCCTTGTCCTGCTGGTGCCTGCCTTTTCGCAGCGGTTCGAACTGGCGGCGGCGGGCCTGTCCTCTTCTGCCGACCGGCGTATCAACCGGTTCAGCCCCTCGGGATTGCGCGGCCAGTTTCTGGGCGGAACCCTTCTGGGTGCTGTCTGGTCGCCATGCATCGGACCCACCCTTGGCGGCGCGATCGCGCTGGCATCGCAGGGGCAGGACTTGGCATGGGTGACCCTGACTATGGTCTGTTTCGCCGCCGGCGTCTCGACGTTGGTCCTCGGGCTGGGGTTCAGCGCGCGTGAAACCATCCGGTCACGAACCAACCGCCTGCGACGCCTGTCCGAAACCTCGAAACCTGTGATGGGCGTGGTCTTTGCCGGTATCGGCCTGATGATCCTGACCGGCGCCAATCACCTGATCGACGGCTGGCTGCTGGATATCCTGCCCGGCTGGCTTCAGGATCTGTCAGTCGTCGTATAATTCTGCAAAGGAGTTCTTCATGTACCGTCGTCTTTTCCTCGCAATTGCCAGCGCGACACTAGTGGCGCCACCGCTTTGGGCCGGTGAGGGTCTGATCACCTTCAAACCCGGCGTCATCCAGGCGGCACTTGACGACGGGAAGACCGTGTTCGTCGATTATTTCGCACCCTGGTGCTCAACCTGCCGCACGCAGGATCGGCGGGTGGAGGAATTGCGCGCGGAAAATCCGGAGTATGACGGGAACCTTGTATTTATCCGCGTCGACTGGGACACTTACCGTGACCACGAGGTGGTGACCTCCCGCGCCATACCACGCCGATCGACCCTTCTGGTACTGCGAGGGAACGAGGAACTTGGCCGTATCGTCGCCGGCACGGGCAAGTCCGAGATCAAGGCCCTGCTGGATAAGGGACTGCGCCCGCAAAGCTGATGTCCGGTGGATTGGCCGATGGACGGATATGACATTTATGTCCGGGTTAACCACAATGTAACAGTTAAATCATTGAATTCGCCTCATGAATATGTGAACGTGGAGCGGGGTAATTTGGATTCGATGTAATTGTCATGAACGTAAGACCAACAACAGGGGTTGTACGGCCTATGGCTGGCGCTCAAAGTGGTGACGCCGATCAGGGTCTTGTTGATATAGGCGACCTGCTCCGGATACTCTGGCGCGGCAAGTATATCATTCTGAGCGGAGCTATCGCCGGACTGTTTTTCGGCGGCTGGTTCGGTGCCAACAAGGTCGCGCCCACTTATACAGCCCACGCTGTTGTCGTGAAAAACGCGGACAGTAGCCCGATGGCCTCTCTGGG
>JAHEFH010000171.1 GCA_024640245.1 Paracoccaceae bacterium
GTCCGCATAGCGGACATTCGTGGTCGGTGCAGCCAAGGTCCGCTTCGCGCCCACAGCGGATATTTAAAACTCGCATATTTGAATGGACTCCGGGCTTGCGAGGCTAAAAGATCGGAACGCCAACATAGGTCAATATTCAGAGCAAGGGGCAAGGTGACACCATACATGCGGATTGTCTTCCGGTGATAATCCATCTTTCAATCCGCCGCCGCCTCGCATAAAATTTCTTCTTGCAGCCCTTCGCGGTGCGTGGTCTTTATTGTCCTATACAGAAAGATCTCAGCAACTTTACAAACGCTTATAAGGTACAAATGCCATTAGTTTTGTTGTTTGCAGTTCGGTCCCCCATCGCGGTAGAGTACGAAGAGAGTTGCCACAGGTGCGGTATCGAAATTGAGCAGAGCGTATCGCTCGGTGCTACTCCGCGGGTATTGGATCTTTCCAAAGTCGTTGAAATCGAAGAATTTGATCCGGCGGCAAGCTGTGGAAAATTTTACACTTGCGCCTTTGCATCCCGGACCCGGAAGGCATTTTCTGATCGTGCCCAAGCGTTGGGGCTTGAACTTGCGGAGGCTCTCATCGATACAAGCGCTGTTATCGCGCGAAGTGTTCGGATCGGAAACGGCACCTTCATCAACGCTGGCGCAATCATTGGTGCCGCCTCGATAATCGGTGAAGGCGTTTTAATCAACCGAGCCGCATCCGTCGGCCACCATGCCCTGATCGGCGACTTTGCAAGTGTAGGACCGGGCGTCACATTAGCCGGGAACATACATGTGGGCAGCGGCTCGATCATTGGCGCCGGAGCCACAGTTCTGCCAGATATCCGGATAGGAGAGAACTGCCTTGTGGCCGCTGGATCGCTGGTACGCGAAGATGTACCTGACAACACTTTTGTCGCTGGTGTCCCTGCAAAACCGCGTCCGTTCGATCCGGAAAAATCGACACTTTATGTCCAGGATGGCGAATGACACACGCGTCGCTCACCTCCATCTGGTCGAGGCTTGAGGCGCTTGGTACCTCAGACTTTATGGTCCTGCGCGATCAGAGCTACAGTTACGCCGACCTTGCCGATGCGGTACGCCGCGTCTGCGCGTTGTTCGAAGCCGACGGGCTGCGCGAAGGTGACCGGATCATCATTTCATCCAAAGATGATTTCGCCTCTGTCGCAGTTTTCGTCTCGGCACTGTTTCATGGCATCGTACCAACGCTGCTGTCGTCAGAGACGCGGCACGACCGCGCAAAAGGCATCGCGTCAGATACCGACTGTGTCGCCATATTTGCCGATCCGGATTTGATTGCGGACTGGAATCTCGGTGTGACCTCCCATGCCATTTCGTCCCAGCCTGCAAAAACCGGCTGGTTTGGGCACTCCCGCAAACAGCCGCTTTCGATCAAGGATCTGCCTGAACACGGGATCGCCCCGCGCTTGCCCCCGACGGATAATAGCCTGGCGTATCTGCTGTTCACTTCCGGCACCACTCAGGCCCCGACGGGGGTACAGATCACACGGCGTAACGTGCTGGCCAACACAGCTACGGTCGCAAGGGTCATGAACCTCAACGAGGGCGACCGCCTCTTCAATGACATGCTGCTTGCGCATGCCGACGGGCTGGTTCAGGGGCCGGTCCTGGCGATGACGGCTGGTGCAAGCGTGATCCGCGCCGGCGGCTTTGCAGTTTCGCGCATGGAGGACTGGCTCAACAGTGTGCGCCGCGAGGGGGCGACTCATTTTATCACCGTGCCGACCGTCTGGGCGCTGATCGACCGCTATGCTTTGCATAACGACTATTTCGATGCGCCCGAAATGAGGCTCTTGATGTCATGCGCTGCGAAGCTGGAGCATGATCTCTGGACTCGTATCGAACAGCGCTTCGGGAAGTCGCTCGCAAACGAATACGGCCTTACGGAAACGGTGATGTCCGCCCTTTATGCCGGTCCCCATGGGGAAATGGGGGCAAAGGGTACAATCGGCAAACCTGTTGATTGCGAAGCGCGTCTGGACCCCGAGACCGGTGAACTACAGCTTCGGGGGGATAATATATTTCCGGGATACTGGCGAAACGAAACACGGACCGCCGAAAGCTTTACCCCCGACGGCTGGCTTCGTACGGGCGACATTGTCCGGCAAACTTCGGACGACGGCTTTGAATACCTCGGCCGGATCAAGGCCATCATCAACAGCGGCGGCCTGCTGATCCGCCCGGAAGAGATCGACGAAGCGCTTGGTTCACACCCCGCCGTACTGGACGCGGTTACGGTCGGCTTGCCGGATGCCGAGTTCGGCGAAATCGCCGTCACAGCCGTCGAACTGTGCGACGACGTGAATGAAGTCCAGCTAACGGATCATGCAAGGCAAATGCTTGAGCACCTCAAGGTTCCAAAGCGGATCGTTGTTCTGGAGAAGATACCGCGCGGCGACGCAGGTAAAGCCAAGCTTCAAGAATTGCGCAGCCTCTTGGCCAACCGTGTGTCTGAAAGCGGTCCGACCCATAAAGGAGGCCCCGTTGCAGCAGAGGTAACAAAAATCGCCGCCCGTGTCTTCCGCTGCGATCCTGCCGATCTGACCCGACAGTCAACTCCCGATACAGTTGCCGGATGGGACAGCTTCAACCAGATGAGTCTTTTCCTTGCCGTCGAGCAGCACTTTGACCTGCGTCTTCCGACCCGTTCTCTGGCAGCGCTTCGCAATCTCGGCGATCTAACCGATTTAGTGAGAAGGTCGAAGGAATGATGGGGCGGCAGCTCGCAGGCGTTTGGGTGGCAGCCTTTGCTTTGGTTCTGACCATCGTTATCGCGCTGTTGCCGCTTGATGAAAATGATCACGCACATCCCCACCAAGCGATACGCAAGGCTCTAGAGGCGACCCCGGCGTGGGACACAATTGTCATTGGCTCCTCTTTGACACAAGCCGCCTTCCCGCCAGTCACCGATCCAGCTTCGCTTCCTGACCGGACCGCTGTCCGGATCAGCCGACCGGGGCTTACCCAGAACGAACTATTGCTGATCGCCGAGTATGCTTTGGCCGCCGGCGCCGACGAAATCTTTATCGAAGCGGAACGTCTGACGCGAACAACACGTGTGGAACGAGGCGCGATCCGCACCTGGATTGATGGGCTGGCACAGCCGGTGAGGCAAAATTTGCAGGCTATCCTTAAAGGCGAATCCACTGGCACCTGGAAAATCCACGGAGAGTCCTATTTCCTTGACGGAAAAATCCCGCCTCGGGGCTTGGCATTTGAACCAGCGTATTTCGTCAAACCGACACCCCTGCGGAACCTTGGTCGATGGGACGCATTTTTAAAGGATGCCAAAGAGAGAGGAACATCAGTTAGTTTGCTGGTCTACCCGCGTTCACAGGCCGCCTCGGACTTCCTCGCGGACGCAGACGAAGACGCGGTACGACAGGTGATCATCCTGTTCGCGGAGCGCCACGGGCTCGCACTCTTCTACCCGGCTGTTGCATGGCCGAACGAGTTCTTCGCCGACCGCGGGCACGTGAACCAGTTGGGTCGGGACCGCTATTTGCGTGAGCTGGCCGAGTGGCTGAAAGCGAAAGCATGACTGATGCGCTGATCATTTTTGTCTGCGCTTCTCTGGTCCTGGTGCTGACGACCTTTGTAACGCCACGCCATCTAGCCGCGCCGCTCGCGTCCATGGTCGGGGCCGTTCTGCTTGCGATTCTCTCCCCATGGGGTCTGATCTGGCTCTGCGCTCTTATCGGACTTGTCTCGAGCTCCGCTGCGCTCGGAGATCGGATCGGCCAAAAGGATTTAGCGACAGTCATCGTTGTAGCGTCGGCGAGCGCGTCTCTGCTCTGGCTGAGAGAGATCGACACAATCACGCTGATCGGCGGAGCGTATTTCACCCTTCGTAATCTGCATGTCATGTTCGACTGGTGGATGGGGCGATATCGCATGCCTTCGGTCACGGCGCTGCTTCAATACAACCTTTTTCCACCGACGATGGTTGCTGGTCCAATACATCGTTACCCGAATTTCGAACGGCAGTGGCAGCGCCGCCGCACCTCTGCAAGCGATATGGCCGCGGGGGCCGAAAGGGCTCTGTTGGGGCTGGCCACAGCGGTCATATTGGGAATGTGGATGGTGAACGAGGCAGCCGCGCCGCTCCATGAAGCGTGGACGACGAACCCGGGGTTTCTGTTGCAGTGGACGCTGTCCGCTTTTGACTGGATCGAGCTTTACCTCGTGTTTTCCGGTCTGAGCAGCGTGGCCATTGGCTTGTCGCTTATGATCGGCCTTAGGATAGAAGAGAACTTCAACCGGCCTTTCAGTTCCGCCAATCTCGTGGAGTTCTGGTCGCGCTGGCACATGACATTATCGCTGTGGTGTCGTGACTATGTTTATCAACCGATAGCAACGGCGACACGCTCGCCTTTAACAGGCGTCCTAGCGGCAATGCTTGTTTTGGGGCTTTGGCACGAAACTTCGGCATATTATGTACTCTGGGCGATCTGGCAGGCGATAGGAATAGTCGGCTCCCGGGCCCTTGCGCCGCTCTATCCCGCGCTACCCAAGCGTCTTGAAAGGGTGGCAACGCCACTGTTAATGTTGGGATGGCTTTCGTTGTCGAAACCTGTCGCGCTTGGAGTCTTGAACGTTTGGGGTTGAAATGACACCTGTTTATCGAACACTCGCACGTCACCTGCCAAAGCCCTTGGCTTTGATAGTCTTGACGTTGATATACGCTATTTTAATGTTAATGATTTTCCTCTTGATCGGCAAATATTCAGAGCCCATACGATATATAGACGCGGTCTAGCGTCGGCATTCTTACCTTTCGTTTGATATTCCTTCTATCAGAGGAACAATCATCGGTCTCAAGTCAGTAGACCCGCGAGCCGAAATCCTGCACCGTAG
>JAHEFH010000054.1 GCA_024640245.1 Paracoccaceae bacterium
GTGTCCTGACCGGTGGCAAGGGTGTCTATATCGAAGACCGCGACGGCCACCGCCTGCTGGACGCTTTCGCAGGCCTCTATTGCGTAAACGTCGGCTATGGCCGCACCGAAATATCGGACGCGATTGCCAAACAGGCGCAGGAACTGGCCTATTACCATTCCTATGTCGGGCATGGCACCGAGGCCTCTATCACGCTGGCCAAGATGATCCTCGACCGTGCGCCCAAGAACATGAGCAAGGTCTATTTCGGCCTGTCCGGGTCGGACGCAAACGAGACGAATATCAAGCTGGTCTGGTACTATAACAACATCAAGGGCCGCCCGGAGAAGAAAAAGATCATCTCGCGCTGGCGCGGCTATCACGGCTCCGGCCTGATGACGGGATCGCTGACCGGTCTGGAGCTGTTTCACAAGAAATTCGACCTGCCGCTGGCTCAGGTTGTCCACACCGAAGCGCCGTATTACTTCCGCCGCCCCGATATGGGTATGAACGAGGAAGAGTTCTCGGCGCATTGCGCGGCGGAGCTGGAAAAACTGATACTCGCCGAAGGACCGGATACGGTTGCGGCCTTCATCGGTGAACCGGTTCTGGGAACGGGCGGTATCGTACCGCCACCCGCCGGTTACTGGGCGGCCATTCAGGCGGTTCTGAAGAAATACGATATCCTGCTGATCGCTGACGAGGTGGTTACCGGATTCGGACGGCTGGGCTCGATGTTCGGATCCATCCACTATGGCATCGAACCCGACATCATCACCATCGCAAAGGGTCTGACATCAGCCTATGCGCCGCTGTCGGGTTCCATAATTTCCGACAAGGTCTGGAAGGTACTGGAAGACGGCACCGACGAGTTCGGCGCAATCGGCCACGGTTGGACCTATTCGGCGCATCCGATCTGTGCCGCCGCGGGGGTCGCAAACCTAAAGGTGATCGATGATCTGAACTTGATCGCGAATGCAGGCGAGGTCGGAGCCTATCTGAACAAGGCGCTGACAGAAGCGGTAGGCGACCACCCTCATGTCGGCGATGTGCGCGGCGAGGGCATGCTCTGCGCGGTCGAGCTTGTGGACAACAAGGCGGGACGCACCTTTTTCGATGCGGGCCGCAAGATCGGGCCGGCGATTGCCTCTGCGCTGCTGAAGCGAAACGTCATCGCGCGGGCCATGCCGCAGGGCGACATCATCGGCTTTGCGCCGCCGATGTGCCTGACCAAAGACGAGGCCGATATCGTCGCACAGGCAATGAAAGAGTCAGTCAAGGAAGTCTTCGGACTCTGACTTGAAAACGGCCGCCGGACAACCGGCGGCTTGTTAGATCTGGCCGCTCCGCCGAAATCCTGCGGGCGGCCTTTTTTGCATCCATTGTCAAATTTTTATCGAAGGCTTGCCGCTTGGGCTGTGCATACGCCCGGACCGAAAGGAAGGGACGCCGAGGTGGATTGACGCGATCGCGATCTGATCCCCGGACCCCTCCGGGAGTTCCAATGTCGGCACCGAAGCGGTGCAACGGCTGTCAACCGATCCGGTCGGGAAAGTTTTCTGGCCGGAGGCACTATGCCGTGGCGGGCGCGGGGCCTGATGATTGCCCGACAACCAGATCGACCTCCAGTAACTCCTGCAAGGGTCCGCTGGACGGCTCCTTGATGAGTTGCAACAGCATTTCGGCAGAGCGCTGTCCGGCGAAATGCACCGAGGATCGCGTGGCGGTGAAGATCGGAACGTCGTGCCCGTTTTTCAGGTAGGACAGTTCATCGTCGAAGATCACGATCGAAATGTCCTTGCCGACGACAAGACCGCGTTCCTGAACTGCGCGGCGCACGCCGATACCGGAAATCATCGAAGCCGCCATGAATGCGGTCGGCGGATTGTCGTGGTCCAGTGCCCGGCGCGCCGAGAGATAGCCCTGAACCTCTGTCATTTCGCCGGTGAACATCAAGTCGGGATCGATGATGACGCCCGCGTTTTCATGCGCCGATATATAACCCGATTTGCGGCGGTGGGCGAAATCCAGATTTTCCATTCCGTTGATCAGTGCGATCCGGCGATGGTTCAGGCTGAACAGGAACTCGGTCGCGCGCGAAAAGGCCCGCTTGTTGTTGACGTCGAGCCAGGAATATTTTGCGGTCACGTCGGAGGCGCGGCCGTGCACAACGAACGGCAGGCCTATCTCAGCGAGCAGGGCGATGCGGGCATCTCCCATCTTCGGGCTGTGCACGATTATCCCGTCAACCGAACCCTTGGCCTTCAGTTCGCGATAGGCGCGTTCCTCGTTGCCGTCCTCGACCAGTGACAGCATCATGTCATAGCCGTGCCGAGCGTAGGTTTCGCCTGCGCCAGCGATGAAATCGGCGAAGATCGGATTTACAATCTCGTGCTTGGTGGATACCGGAATAAGGTGGCCAATGGTCATGGACAGGCCGGTAGCAAGGCTCTTGGCGCGCGTATTCGGGCGGTAGAAATTCTCGATCGCGGCTTTTTTGATTCGGGCGCGGGTTTCCTCGTTTACCTCGGGGTAATCGTTCAACGCCCGACTGACAGTTGTTTGCGAAAGCCCGAGTTTCTCTGCCAACTGCTTGAGATTCATAACATAGATCCATTCATACCGCTTTGAGTGCCTCATTGTTACATATTAATTCAGCGCGGTCAAAATTTTCCAAATGGAATGAAATCCATCTAATTATACGATTTAAGTCCATTTTTTGCCTCAAAAGGGAATTCTGCTTGACAGATTAGGGTGTCGGTGCGCTATCCTTTCTTCCAAAGCGCTTTAATTTTTGATTTTAATTCGGGCGCGGAGGCGTAAATGGCGCATTTATGCGCAATCTGGGAGGATATTTCATGAAAACTAAGATGTATTTGGGCGCGGCGGTGATCGCGCTGATGGGCAGTACCGCGCATGCAGGCGGACACATGATGTTTGCGCCCGGTGTGGGAGACTTCAACTGGGAAAGTTTCGAGGCGCTCAAAGCCACACAGCTGAAGGGCGAGCAAGTGACGGTTTTCGGACCCTGGCTCGGACCTGACCAGAAATTGGTGGAAAGCGTTCTGGCCTATTTTGCCGAAGCCACCGGCGCCGATGTTAAATATTCCGGTTCCGACAGTTTCGAACAGCAGATCGTGATCGATACCGAGGCCGGTTCGGCGCCGAACGTCGCGGTCTTTCCGCAACCGGGTTTGGCTGCTGACCTGGCGGCGCGCGGTTTCCTGACGCCATTGGGAAGTGAAACTTCTGACTGGCTGGTTGCAAACTACGCGGCCGGGCAATCCTGGGCTGATCTGAGCTCCTCTGCCGGTCCTGATGGCAAAAAGGAACTGTACGTGTTTCCCTTCAAGGCCGATTTGAAATCTCTGGTCTGGTATTCGCCGGAAAACTTCGAAGATGCTGGCTATGAAGTTCCGACTTCGATGGAAGAGCTTAAAGTGCTGACGGACAAGATCGTGGCAGACGGTTCCACCCCTTGGTGCATCGGACTGGGATCCGGTGGTGCGACGGGCTGGCCGGCGACCGACTGGGTTGAGGACCTGTTGCTGCGGACACAACCTGCCGACGTTTACGATGGCTGGGTATCCAACGAGATTCCGTTCGACGATCCGCGGATCGTGGCTGCGATCGACGAATTCGGTTATTTCGCCCGCAATGACGCCTATGTCGCCGGCGGCGCTGCGGCTGTTGCCTCCACCGACTTCCGTGATAGCCCCAAGGGCCTGTTTTCCTCGCCTCCACAGTGCTACTTGCACCGTCAGGCGTCGTTCATTCCGGCCTTCTTCCCCGAAGGAACCGAAGTTGGTCTCGATGCGGATTTCTTCTACTTCCCGGCCTACGAAGGCAAGGATCTGGGCAAACCGGTTCTTGGCGCGGGCACAATGTTCGGGATCACCAAGGACAGCCCTGCAGCACGTGCTTTGATCGAGTTTCTGAAATCGCCCATCGCACATGAAATCTGGATGGCGCAGACCGGCTTCCTGACGCCGTTCAAGGGTGCGAACCCGGCCATGTATGCGACCGACACGCAGCGCGCCATGGGTGAAATCCTTCTGGGCGCGACCACCTTCCGGTTTGACGGCTCGGACCTGATGCCGGGTGGCGTTGGCGCGGGCTCTTTCTGGACGGGCATGGTCGATTACACGGGCGGCAAATCTGCGAAGGATGTCGCCTCGGCGATCCAGGCTTCATGGGACGCTTTGAAGTAAATCACCACGAATAAGGTCGTTCAGGCAGTTCCGTTCCATATGGGATTGCCTGGACATATTGTTTGAAAGGGACTTCGATGAATCCGGCATTACAAGGGCTTTTCACGATTATTCTCGGTGTCGGTGGCTGCATCGGATATTTCTACTTCTCCAACCAGTTTCTGGACAAGGTGCTGTTCCCTGCCAAGGGTCCGAACGCGGGGCGCAATATCAACCGTGCGAATATGGTCCGGCCATGGCTGTTCCTGTTCCCGGCGCTTGCGCTGCTCGGCCTCTACCTCGCCTATCCGGTCTTTGAGACCCTGCGCCTGTCGGTGTCGGAGCGGGTGTCCGGCGGTGGCAGCAAGTTCGTCGGATTCGCGAACTACAGCCAGATGTTCGGAGAGCCGAAATTCTGGGAGGCCATGGGCAACAACATGCTCTGGCTGATTTTCGTGCCTGCCATGTCCACCGCATTCGGCCTGCTGGCGGCGCAGCTGACCGACCGGATCAAATGGGGCAACATTGCCAAATCCCTGATATTCATGCCCATGGCGATCTCGTTCGTCGGCGCGGCCGTGATCTTCAAACTGGTTTACGACACGCGTCCGATCGATCAGGAGCAGATCGGTATCCTGAATGCCATCTACCTTTGGTTTGGTGGGGACGCGCCGCAGACCTGGTTGACCATACCGCTCTGGAACAACTTCTTCCTCATGGTCGTGCTGATCTGGATCCAGACCGGCTTTGCCATGGTGATCCTGTCCGCAGCCCTGCGCGGTATCCCCGAGGATACGATCGAAGCCGCAATCATCGACGGCGCCAATCCGTTCCAGATATTCTTCAAGATCAAGATACCGCAGATCGTCGGCACGATTGTCGTGGTCTGGACCACCATCACCATCGTTGTTCTGAAGGTCTTTGACATCGTGTTCGCGATGACGAACGGCCAGTGGGAAACGCAGGTTCTGGCCAACTACATGTTCGACAAGCTGTTCCGGGCCAATGACTGGGGTGTGGGTTCGGCCAGCGCGATGATCATCATGCTGCTGGTTACGCCGATACTTGTCTGGAACGTCTACAACGTTCGTAAAGAGATGAAGTGAGGAAGCGACTATGGACAATATAGCAGGAACAAAATCGGGCCTGACATGGGCCGTGCATATCTCCGTCGTGCTTCTGGTGGTGCTGTGGGTGTTTCCGACCGTCGGTCTGCTGGTGTCGTCCTTCCGGACGGCAGACCAGATATCGACAAGTGGATGGTGGAAATCGATGCTTCCCTCCGAACAGAGCGAGACGCTGAGAACCGCGGCACCGTCGACGCAAGTGCTTGAAAACGGCATTTATGTCATTTCGGGCAACCTTTTCGAAAGACCGGGCGACTTCGAGATTTCGGTCTGGGGCATCAAATCCAACGACATCGCGGCCTACCAACCCGGTGATACTGCAGATATGGGTGATGGCGTCTCGATCACCGTTCAGGTGAATGGCGACTACCGCATGGTCAGCACCGGGGAATTTTCGGGCCGTCGCGGGGAGCGCGTCTTCGCAACTGCGAAAACGCCGCCGGAATTCACCTTGCAGAACTACTACAACGTGCTGTTCGATCCGGCCAACCGCGAGGGTATGACCAAGGCGTTTTTCAACACGCTGACAGTGACAATCCCGGCAACCGTGATACCGATCCTGATCGCAGCGTTTGCCGCCTACGCGCTGGCGTGGATGGAGTTCCCCGGACGGGCACTGCTGGTGGCGGCGGTGGTCGGGTTGCTGGTCGTTCCGTTGCAACTTGCCTTGATACCGCTGTTGAAATTCCACAACGATATAGGCATCGGCAAGGGTTATCTGGGTACGTGGATGGCACACACCGGCTTCGGTCTGCCGCTGGCGATCTATCTGTTGCGCAACTACATGGTCGGACTGCCGCGGGACATTATCGAGAACGCCCGCGTCGACGGCGCAACCGAGTTCCAGATTTTCGTCAAGATCATCCTGCCGCTGTCTTTTCCGGCGCTGGCGTCCTTCGCGATCTTCCAGTTCCTCTGGACCTGGAACGACTTGCTGGTGGCTTTGGTCTTCCTGATCGACTCGACCGGCGAGACGACGGTGATGACCAAGCAGATTGTCGAACTTTTGGGGACACGGGGCGGTAACTGGGAAATCCTCGCGACATCGGCTTTTGTGTCGATTGCGGTTCCGTTGTGCGTGTTCTTTGCAATGCAGAGATATCTGGTGCGCGGCCTGCTGGCCGGTTCCGTAAAATAGAAATGGTTGCGAATGCGATGAATGAAAAAGTGCAAACCGGCGTGAAAAAAACTCTGGCTGCCGACAAGGACTGGTGGCGCGGAGCGGTGATCTATCAGATCTATCCGCGCAGTTTTCAGGATAGCAATGGGGACGGGATCGGCGACATCGCCGGTATCGTCCACCGTCTGCCCTATATCGCCTCGCTGGGGGTGGATGCGATCTGGGTTTCGCCGTTCTTCACGTCGCCTATGAAGGACTTCGGTTACGACATTAGCAACTACCGCGACATCGACCCGATGTTCGGCACGCTGGACGACTTCGACCTGATGATTGAAACCGCGCATAAGTTCGGCATCCGCGTGATGATCGATCTTGTGCTGTCGCACACATCTGATCAGCACCCGTGGTTTCAGGAAAGCAAGCTGGACCGTACCAATCCGAAAGCGGACTGGTACGTCTGGGCCGAAGCCAAGCCTGACGGCACGCCGCCGAACAACTGGTTGTCGATTTTTGGCGGCTCTGCTTGGCAATGGAGCGTGCATCGGGAACAATATTACCTGCACAACTTCCTGACCTGCCAGCCGGACCTGAACTTCCACAATATGGACGTTCAGGATGCGTTGCTGGATGTGACCCGCTTCTGGCTGGACCGTGGCGTAGACGGCTGCAGGCTGGATACGATCAACTTCTATATCGCCGACAAGGAGCTGCGCGACAATCCCGCGCTGCCGCCCGAAAAGCGCAATTCGAAAATCGCGCCTTCGGTCAATGTCTACAATCACCAGGAACACCTGTATTCCAAGAACCAGCCGGAGAACCTGGAGTTCCTGCACCGGTTCAGAAAGGTGCTGGACGAATATCCCGCCGCAGCGGCAGTGGGCGAGGTCGGAGACGCCCAATACGGTCTGGATATTCTCGGGCAGTACACGGAAAAGGATAAATACGTCCACATGTGCTATGCCTTCGAACTGCTGGCCAAGGACAAGGTAACGGCCAGTGACCTGCCGGAAATATTTGCCAAAGTGGACGAGGTCGCCAAGGACGGTTGGGCTTGCTGGGCCTATTCGAACCATGACGTCGCGCGGCACAAGACCCGATGGGATATGACGGACGACGAATACCGTCTCTATTCAATTCTGCTGATGTGCCTGCCGGGCTCGGCCTGCCTCTATCAGGGCGAAGAACTGGGGCTGGAAGAGGCCGATGTCGCTTTCGAGGATTTGCAGGACCCCTACGGCATAGAGTTCTGGCCGGCCTACAAGGGTCGGGACGGATGCCGTACGCCGATCGTCTGGGAAGACAGCTTCAACGCGAACGGCGGATTTTCGGTCGGCCAGCCCTGGCTGCCCATTGACCCGTCGCATTTCGCCAAGTCTGTGGCCGAGGAAGAGAAGCGCGAGAACTCCATGCTCAATCACTATCGCCGCGCGATTGCCCTGCGGCGTGACTATCCGGTTCTGCGGAAGGGCCGGCATGATCCCTTAAAAAACAAGGGTAATGTCGTTTATTTCACACGCGAACACGAGGGCCAGAAACTGTTCTGCGCGTTCAACCTGTCGGCGGCGCCCGCCGAATTCGACATGCCTGAAGGCAAATGGAAAAATATCGGTGAGCAGGTGGGGAGCCTGGCGTTTACCGGTCAGCCGAAACAGACTCTGGGGCCATGGCAGTCATGCCTGGCTTTGGAAACAGATACCAAGAGGAATTGAAGTATGGCCAATGTGAAACTGACACATGTTGACAAGGTGTATGGCGGAACCGTCGAGGTTCTTAAAGACATTAATCTTGACATCAAGAAGGGTGAGCTGGTCGTGTTTGTCGGACCCTCCGGTTGCGGCAAGTCCACCTTGCTGCGCATGATCGCCGGCCTTGAAAAGATAACGGGCGGAACACTGGAAATCGACGGTGTCGTCGTCAACGATATTCCACCATCGCAACGCGGCATCGCCATGGTGTTCCAGTCCTATGCCCTGTATCCGCACATGACCGTGCGGGACAACATGTCGTTCGCGCTGAAGCTGGCCAAGAAGTCGCCGCAGGAAATCGAAGACGCGGTCAACCGCGCAGCCGAAAAGCTCCAGCTCACCCAGTATCTCGACCGGCTGCCCAAGGCCCTGTCGGGCGGTCAGCGCCAGCGTGTCGCCATCGGTCGGTCGATCGTCCGCGACCCGAAGGTCTATCTGTTCGACGAGCCGCTTTCGAACCTCGATGCCGCCCTGCGGGCCGCGACAAGGATCGAGATCGCGCAATTGAAAGAGCAGATGCCGGACTCGACAATGATCTATGTGACCCATGATCAGGTCGAGGCAATGACGCTGGCCTCCCGAATTGTCGTTCTGGCTAACAAGGGCATTGCACAGGTCGGCACGCCGCTGGACCTGTACGAGCGCCCCGAGAATGAATTCGTGGCCCAGTTCATCGGCTCGCCAGCCATGAACCTGTTGCCCGGAGAAATCATCGAAACCGGCGAGAAAACCAAGGTGCGCCTGTCAGGCGGCGGCGTCGCGATTTCAGATGTGAAGAGCAAGGCCAGCGACAAGGGGAAGGAAGTCAACATTGGCATCCGTCCGGAGGATTTCGTTCTGGCCGAGGGCGACGACTACACTTTTGAAGGCAAGGTGAACCACAGGGAGGCGCTCGGCGAGGTTACCCTGTTCTATTTCGCTAAACAGGGCGGCGCCGATGTGGTGATTTCCAAGCTGCCCGGTATCCATACCGGCGTGCGCGGCAAAACCGTTCGCCTGAGTGCGCCATCCAGCAAGGTGCAGGTGTTCCACAACGGCAAGTCGCTTTATTATAGATAGGCTGGCGCTGGCGCAGAAAGACTAGCGCAGCCAGAGGCGGCCATAGGGCGGAAGCGATATCCGCTCTGCGTTCAGTTCGACTGCGGCATCCGACAGTGCGTCGTGGAATTCCCTGACACCCAGTGATCTGGCCCAGTCGCCGGAAACGGATGTCCAGTCTTCGGTGAAATTGAACAGGCACAGTGTCGCGCTGGCCGGTGTTTCCCGCACGAAGGCAAACAGTTTCGGGTTGCCGGTGTCCACGACAACGGTCGGGTTTGCGCCGTGCAGTTCGGGCGTGTCCTTGCGGCGCCTCAGGATGTGGCGCAAGCCGTTGTAGACCCGTGCCGCTGGGCTGTCGTCATTGCGCGCCTTCCCAGTCAGCTTTTTCCAGTCCATTCGCGGACGGTGCAGCCAGCGGCTGTCATGTGCATGTGCCGGCGTATCGGTATAGCCCCAGTCATTCAGCAAGGCGATCTCGTCCCCCATATAGATCAGCGGAATACCCCCAAAGCTGGCGATCATCGCATGCCCCATAAGGATGCGCTGGAGGGCCAGTTCGACGCGGTCTACATCGCCGTCGGTGACGGCGCGCTCCAGCCCCGCCAGTGATGCCAGGGTTCCGGAATTGCGTTTGTCGCCAGTTACCTCGTTGACCTGGAAATAGGCTCCGTGCGCGAAAGATCCGGGGAAGCGACCCTCGTAGAATTCTGCAAGAAAGGCCCTGTGTTTGAACCCGTCCAGACCCACGGCTTCCGCGTCCTCGTCGTTCACGGCCCAGCCGATGTCGTCGTGGCAGCGCAAGTAGGTTCCGTAGGTGGCGTTCACCAGAGATGTCGGAAAATGGGTCGACAGCACATGGGTCATCAGCCGCGTGTCCCGCGAAGCCAGCGCCGACCAGAATTGCACCATCAGAGAGTTGTGGTAGGCGAGGTTGCCCTCCTTACCAGTGTGGATGCCCTGACCCAGATAGGTGATCATCTCGGCCGGTCCGGTGATCGCCTCTTCCAGATGGATGGCAGCTGAGGACACGATGCGCGAGGCGGCGCGCAGGGCTTGCAGGATCATATGGACCTCGGGCTCCGACTGGCACCGCGTGCCCATGCGTTTCCACATGAACGCAACCGCGTCGAAGCGCAAGACATCCGCGCCTTTGTTGGCGAGGTTGAACATGATCTTTGCCATTTCCAGGAAGACCCAGGGATTGGCCCAGTTCAGGTCCCACTGGTGTTCGTTGAACGTGGTCCAGACCCATTTTCCCAGATCTGGATAATAGGTGAAGTTTCCCGGAGCGTCGTTGGGGAAGACTTCGACCAGCGTTTTCTCGTAGGCTTTGGGTAGGCGGTCGTTGTCGAACATCAGGTAGTAGTCCTGGAATCCGGGGGTGCCCTTGCGGGCCTTTTTGGCCCACGCGTGTTCCTTGGCGGTATGGTTCAGTACCATGTCGATACACAGGCTCATGCCGCGTTGCCGAAGGGCCTTTGCGACTTTCTTGAACGTCGTCATTGTGCCGTAGGCCGGGTTGATGGTGTCATAGTCCATCACTGAATAGCCGCCGTCACTGTTGCCGGGCCTTGGTTTCAGGCAAGGCATGAAATGCACGTAGGTCACACCCAGTTCCTGAAGGTAGTCGAGGTGGTCCAGAACCCCCTCCAGATCACCGCTGAAGCGGTCGATGTAAAACACATAGCCCACCATGCCAGGTCGCAGAAACCAGTCGGGCTCCAGATCGCGCTTAAGGTCGAGATGCTTGAGATCGGCCGGCCGTGCAGCCCAGGCGGCCTTCAGCGCGCTGCGCAGGGCGGCCGTGAAAATATCGTAATCGGGATGCTTGCCATAGAGTTGGTCCAGCATGCCGAACAGATCCTGAGAACTGCGTTGGAGTCTCATGTCGAATATCTGCTGGTTTATGCCTGAAGAACCTGATTGTGCCACGAGTCGGACTTCCATGATTGAGTTCATACAGGAGTATCCCAAAGCGCTTTTAAAAAGCAAGTGGGGCGCAGGAAACCGGTAGGCCCGCAGGCAAGTTTTCCAGAGAATGGCGGGAACCTGCAATCCGAGGGGAACCGACGCGGTGACTGTCCGCTTCTTCCGGTATCAATGGCAATCCCGCAGCGCATTCGAAGGCTTCGGGAATGGATTCGAGCCTGCAGCAACCCTACTGAATGACGAGGGACAGCGAGCGGCCCTTGCGATAGACGGTCAGCGCGACCGGGCCACTGCGCTGACAATCCCGGATGTCAGGTTTTGCGCAGACCGAACGGGTTGCCGACTGCAACCAAATAGTCGCTGACCAGCATTTCATCGGAGTTTCCCAGCTGAAGCGCCAAGAATTCGCGCCTCGGCGAATCGCAACCCCGATACGGCTATCATTGGCTCTTCCTGTGCAATAGCTCCGACCGAATAGCGCCAAAGCAACGCGAAGCCTAGGTTAGATGCACCCGTTCCCTGCGGCAAAGGCTTCCAAGGGGAAGATGCGGCGAAATCACCAGATCTGCACGTGGAATTGCAGAATTGGTTGACCAAATGGCGAACTTTGGTCGTCTAATTGGTGTGGAATTGCGTAAAAGCGGCTATCAGTAATTGGTTATCGGTAACGGAAAGTGGCTGGAAAATATGAAAATTACACTCCAATTGGTGACAAATTGGTTGCGATTGGTAGGATTTTCATTATCGTGACCGCGTGCCCTGACACAATGACTTAATTATTTGCCATGGAGATTAAGATGACCAATTTTGTGATAGCGAAGCCGCCAGTCGTTGCGATCCCGGTTGTCGGGAGCGATGCGAGCTTTCCGGTCCGGCGCGTTTACTGTATCGGACGAAACTATGCTGCGCACGCTATCGAGATGGGCCACGATCCCGATCGTGAGCCACCGTTCTTTTTTCAGAAGAACCCCAACAACCTCGACACTTCAGGCGAGTTTCCCTATCCGCCGCATTCTTCGGACGTTCACTTCGAGGTGGAACTGTCCGTGATGCTGAAGTCCGGCGGAACCAATATTCCGATCGAAGAGGCGCTTGACCACGTTTATGGCTATGCGTTGTCTCTGGACATGACGCGCCGCGATCTTCAGGGCGAAATGAAGAAGATGGGCCGCCCCTGGGAAATCGGGAAAGCTTTCGAGCGTTCGGCCCCGGTCGGACCGGTTCACCCCGCGTCCGAGGTAGGTCATCTGGACCATGGTTCCATCACGCTCAAAGTGAATGGAGAGCTTCGCCAGGAAGGCGATCTGAACCAGATGATCTGGAAGGTTCCGGAAATGATTTCATATCTTTCAGAGTATTTCGAACTCGCCGCAGGCGACGTCATCATGTCGGGTACACCGTCCGGTGTTGGCCCGATCGCCAAGGGCGATAGCATGGAAATGGAAGTAGAGGGCATTGGCAGCATGACCGTCGTGGTCATCTGACCCGGCATTGGAGGCGGCCATCTTACGTGAAGCCAAATCACCGCGGCATCAGGGCGTCAGGCCATGATGTCGCGCGCCTCAACATCCGGGGAGCTGGACCTGAGTTTTGCCACTTGGGACCATGACCGGGTCATGGCGTTGCATGACGGGCGGGTACAGGTGCCTGGCGTGAAGCTTGAAAGCGTAATTCAGCCGACGTCGAAACTGTTTCCGCTCGCTGTGCAGAAAGCGGAATATGACATCACCGAGATGTCGATCTCCAGCTACATACTCCAAGTGGCGCGAGGCGAGGGCGAATACATAGCGCTTCCCGCCTTCGTGAGCCGCGCTTTCCGCCACGCGGGATTTTTTGCGCGCGCTGGATCGGGAATTGCATCGCCCGCCGATTTTGCCGGAAGAAAGATCGGCGTGCCCGAATACCAGATGACGGCCGCACTATGGATGCGCGGAATTCTCCATGACGAATACGGTGTGGACGCAGCCGATATCCATTGGCGCACCGGTGCCCTCGACGCGGGTGTGCGGCGCGAGAGGTTGGAGCTCGATCTGCCCAAAGGCATGCTGGTCGAGCCGATCGAAGACGGGCAGACATTGCAGCAATTGTTGTTGGACGGAGAAATCGACGGACTTCTGGCCCCGAAACCGCCGCAAAATTTCCTTGACGGAGATTCGTCTCTGGTGCGGCTGTTCCCCGATTTCGAAAAGGCCGAACAGGACTATTACGGCCGAACCGGTTTCTTCCCGATCATGCATCTTATCGGTGTCAAAAAGAGCATTTGCGAAGAGCATCCCTGGTTGCCACGCGCACTCTATGAAGGCTTGGTGGAGTCGCGGGACATCGCGCTCAAGCGTTTGAGGGATGTCTGGCTGGGCAACGCGAACCGCCTGTCGCTGCCCTGGTTGGGGGCGAACATGGAACGGACGCTGGCCTGTCTGGGTCCGGACTACTGGAGCTATGGTTTCGAGGCAAACCAGGCCGAACTTGATGCTGTCTGCCGATACTCGGTGGAGCAGTTCCTAGCGCCGCGACGGGTGAGCCCGCGGGATCTTTTCTACCCAACTTTGCTGGATAGTTGAAATGGCGATCGATGTATTTCACGCAGGATTGGGATGGCCAGTTGCACTGGCCCTTATCACCTTGAGTTTCATCAGTTCGCTAATCACTGCCGGCTTCGGCATCGGCGGCGGCGCAGTGATGCTGGCGGTTCTGGCGACCCTGCTGCCCGCGTCCGCGATTGTCCCTGTGCATGGTCTCGTTCAACTGGGATCGAACGCCGGACGGACCGCCATCTTTCTACGGTATATCCATCTGGACATCGTCCTGCCGTTTTTTATTGGTGCGCTGATAGGAATTGCCCTCGGGGGCGCATTCGTAATTCAACTGGATGCTGGAATTATACAGATCGGTGTCGGCCTGTTCGTGCTATGGTCGATCCTGTTCCGTCCACCGGCCTTCATGCGTAGATCGTCTGCGGTTGCAGGCGGTTTCTCGAGCTTCCTGACGATGTTTTTCGGCGGAACCGGCCCGTTCGTGGCCTCCTACGTGAAGACATTGGAGCTTGACCGAATGAAGCACGTTGCGACGCACGCGACATTGATGACGATCCAGCACCTACTCAAGACGATTGCTTTCGGATTTCTGGGATTCGCGTTCTCTACTTGGGCGTGGCTCGTGGGACTTCTGATCGTGTTCGGTTTTCTCGGTACCGTGGTCGGGCGCCGGGTTTTACTTCGGATTGACGAGAGACGATTCAAATTCGCCTTGAACGTAATCCTGACCGTACTTGCCCTCAGGCTGATCTACGCGGGAGGCGTGGATCTCTGGTTTGACGGCTCAGTGACCAGCGGGTGACCGCTGAATTGCAGACAACACGCCGGGAAACGCGCAGACCGGTGGTGACAAGAAAGCTAGTGCGCATGAAAAGTGGAGGAAAACATGAATAAATTTTCAACTATGGACCGTCGCCTATTCCTGAGAACCAGTGCGGCAGCAACGGCTATGACACTTGCGGCTCCCGGCATTGCCCGTGCCCAAGCTTATCCGTCACGAAATATCAACGTGATTATCCCGACTGCCGAAGGCGGCGGTGCTGACCGGAACTTCCGCGCATTCACCAGCGTCTGGAAAGAGAAGCTCGGAATTGAATTCGAGCCCGGTTATTATCCGGGCGCATCCGGTCGCGTGGGATACGAAGTCTACATGGGTAAGAGCGAGCCCGACGCCTATAACCTGATCTTCGGCAACATGGGTCCGGAAGTTCTGAACTGGGCGATGCAGAAGCCGACCTTCAATATCGACGATTACTTCTATTTCGGCCGCGTGGATACCGATCCCTGCTGCCTGTTTGTCGGCGCGGAAAGCCCGCTTCAGACTATGGACGACATCATTTCCGAAGGCAAAAAACGCCGTCTGACAGTCGGCACCAGCCGTATGGCGCACCCCGCCTCGATCGGCTTGCTGGCGTTGGGCGAAAAAGTCGGTGTCGAATTCAACCTGATCCCGCTGCAAGGCGGCAAGGGCACGATTGCCGGAGCGGTGACAGGCGAGGTCGATTTCTCGGTTCTGACATCGGGTTCGGTGATCGCGGCTGGCAAATCGGTCAAGACATTGCTGGTATTTGGACAGAACAGAGTAGGCGAGGCGCTGAATAACGCGCCGGACATCAATGACGCCTACGGCATGGAACTGCCGGAAATGCTGTCGGCGCGCGCTTTCGCAATCCACAAGAAGGCAGCTGAAGATCACCCCGACCGGTACGAGGTTCTGACCAGAACTTTCAAGGAAACCTTCGACGATCCCCGCCTGCTGGAAGCTTACGTCGCGAACAAGGGTACGCCGGAATACCTGAACTATGGCGGTGCGGAAGATTGCGCTGCCTTCATGAAGGCGATGCTTGAACTGGGCGAGCGCTACAAACCTCTGCTGAGCGGCGCTTAATCAGCCGCGGGCTGGCGGGGCGACCCGCCAGCCCGAACTCACGATGTATGCAAACGCAATCAGGAAACCTTCAAAATGCGTCCAACGAACAACGAACCACCCCGTATGCAAGGGAGCGAGCTGGTCATCCCCGTTCTGGCCGTTGCTTTCACGCTGTATTTTTTTTCCACCATCTGGCATTCTCCCTGGACCGCGAAAGTGAGCGCCTTCATGGTTGGCGGCATATTGTTGACGGTCTGCGCGCTATTCTTTCTTAGATTTGCAATTACCTTTTCGAAAGGGCATGCGAACCTGTCACTCGGGAGCCTTTTTTCCCGGGACGATATTTCCTCGGGACGGGTGGGTCTGGTCATCACGACGGTGGCTTATTGCATCCTGATCGGCCAACTGGGCTTCACGCTCACGACTTTCCTGTTCCTCGCGATCAGCATGACCATTCTCAGCAAAGGCGAGCGCCCGGTGCTGATCACCGTGTCGTCAGCTATTATTGCGCTGTGCGGTTGGGCGCTGTTTATCTGGGCATTTGACACCCGTTTTCCCCGCGGATGGTTTGAAACGACAATGAAGGCGGTACTTTCCAATGGCTGACTCTGCAAGCATTCTGTTTACGGTCTTCCTCGAGACCATGAGCTACTGGTGGCTCATCATCCCCTCGATTTTTCTCGGCCTTATTGTGGGCGGCATTCCGGGCTTTAGTGCGGCGAACACCATTATCATCCTGATGCCGCTCACTCTGTCGATGACTTTGGAGGCCGGGCTCGTGTTCATGGTCTCGCTCTACTGCGCCGCGCGCATGGGGGCTGGCATTCCGGCGATTCTGGTCAATATTCCCGGAACGGCGGGCGCTGCCGCCACTCCGCTCGACGGTTACCCGATGACGAAGGCCGGGCGTGGCCAGCAGGCGCTGTCAATCACCTTCGTGGCCTCGTCCCTGGGTGGGCTTTTAACCACGGTGATCGCATTGGCGACGATGCCGATCCTTGCCCGCGTCGGTTTCTACATGCATTCGGTTGAGATGATCGTCGTGATGCTGTTCGGCATTTCCCTGATCGCCTCGATTGCCGCGCAGGACATGCTGAAAGGCCTGATCGCCGGATTCCTCGGCCTGATGATCGGTTCGATCGGCACCGACGTCGTTTACGCGACACCGCGGGGAACCTTCGGGTTTCTGGAGCTTTATGATGGCGTTCCCCTGATACCGGCTCTGGTCGGTCTGTTTGCTGTTTCCGAGGCTTTCGTGATCATTGAGAAAAAGCTGATCATCACGAAAGAAGCGCAGGTGGCGATGGCCTCGCCAAGCTGGCACGCCACATTCGAAGGGGTGCAGATTGCGCTTTCCCGCTGGTGGCACATCGTCTGGACAAGCCTCATCGGGCTGATTATTGGCGTTATTCCCGGCGCCGGTGCTTCCATTGCAAGCTTCGTGGCCTATCAACAGTCCCGCTCTTTTTCGAAAACACCTGAACTTTACGGAACCGGCCATCCCGAGGGCCTGATCGCGCCGGAAAGCGCCAATAACGGCGTGACTTCGGGTACGCTGGTGCCGCTGCTTGTGCTCGGCATTCCCGGCGGCGCCACAGCCGCGATCATGCTCGTAGTCCTGCAGTTCCACGGTGTCAGCTTCGGTCCGTCTCTGTTCGAAGAGCAACCGAAGATCGGTTACGGAATGTTCATGGCGATGTTCGTGTCCTACTTGTTCATGCTCTTCACCATCCTGCCGCTCAGCCGATATATGAGCCGGGTCACGACGATCCCGACCATCTACCTTGCGCCGATGATCATCTCGTTCACTCTGGTAGGTGCTTTCGTGCCGCGCGAGTATATGTTCGACATGTACATGGCGCTGGCTTTCGGTGTGCTGGGTTATCTGGCGCGGCGGACGGGTTACCATGTCGC